>CAZJTM010000019.1:0-9023 GCA_964548925.1 uncultured Verrucomicrobiota bacterium
CGGGGCGACGGTGCTTCTGGCGGCGCGACACGGCGGAGAACGTGTTTCAATCCGCGCCCCGCACTGGGGTGCGGGGCGACGCAAGACGCGAGAGAGCCGCGCACGGCGCACGCGCAAGTTTCAATCCGCGCCCCGCACTGGGGTGCGGGGCGACCTGAACACGGCCTTGGACGCCGTGGCCGAGTCCATGTTTCAATCCGCGCCCCGCACTGGGGTGCGGGGCGACCCCATCTACCACTTCAGTCCGCAGAAAGCAGTGGGTTTCAATCCGCGCCCCGCACTGGGGTGCGGGGCGACGCGGTAGATCATCGTTGGGTTTTCACAAATTCAAGTTTCAATCCGCGCCCCGCACTGGGGTGCGGGGCGACAACACACTCCGAACGCCGGGAGACTGCAAGGCGTGTTTCAATCCGCGCCCCGCACTGGGGTGCGGGGCGACTCGTCATACCGATTTCAGAGTCCACGAAATAGGCATGTTTCAATCCGCGCCCCGCACTGGGGTGCGGGGCGACACGATTTGTCGTCCTCGAAGAAGACTCCATACCAGTTTCAATCCGCGCCCCGCACTGGGGTGCGGGGCGACGCCGGCGTTGCTCCCGCCCGGCGCGGGCAGCGGCGTTTCAATCCGCGCCCCGCACTGGGGTGCGGGGCGACTGGATCCCTGGCCGCATAACAAGGTCACTGGAGCGGTTTCAATCCGCGCCCCGCACTGGGGTGCGGGGCGACCGCCTTCGACTTCCGAGCCGAATAGTGTGCCTATGGGTTTCAATCCGCGCCCCGCACTGGGGTGCGGGGCGACTGGAGTTCGTCCCATCCGACTCTGATGGTGGAATGGTTTCAATCCGCGCCCCGCACTGGGGTGCGGGGCGACCTGCAGGCGGATGATGTACTTGCCGAACCCGTCGGGTTTCAATCCGCGCCCCGCACTGGGGTGCGGGGCGACCCGTGGCCAATTCCATCCCCACAAGCCCACTCGAAAGTTTCAATCCGCGCCCCGCACTGGGGTGCGGGGCGACGCAGTCATTGGCAGCAGCGCATTGTTGGAGCACAAGTTTCAATCCGCGCCCCGCACTGGGGTGCGGGGCGACTGCGGCTCAACCAACCGGCTGAACCACAGGGGTTTTGTAACCCTTTTCCGCCAACGGGGCAACTGGCTTCGAAGAACTCCAAGTCCGATTTGTCAAAGAACGCGGAGAAAGCCTTGCGGGACGCGGGAAACGCAACGCGCGCGAAACCGCCGCGTTGAAGCCGGCACTCTGGGTTCGCGGAGCCGCGGTCATAGGATTAGCGGTTCGGTGAGGTCCACGGGCTTGGCGACGCCGTGATGCTCTGTTCGCTGCGCCGCTTCGGCGTCCAGGAAATAGAACCGGAGGGAGTCTTCCTGTTCCTTCATTTCGGACAGCAGCCGGTGGCGCAGGTTCACCCACTCGGTCTTGCCCACCTGGCACTCGAAGACGGACTTCTGGACGCGCGTGCCGTAATCTTCGCAGGCGCGGGCGACCCGGCGCAGACGGCGGCGGCCGGCGGCTTCAACGGTGGAGACATCGTAAGTGATGAGGATCAGCATGGCGCGGGCTGAGATTTGAGATTTGAGATTCCAGATGGAACCGAAAGCGGTTCGTCCTAGGCGGTTTGAGATTTGCACTTCATTTGGGCACAAGGGGAACGTAATCGGCAAGGTCGCCGCGCAGATGCCGGGCCAGCACGCGCGCCTGCACGAAGGGCATTTGCGCGAGCCGGAGCTGTTGCTCCAAGAGCGGGTGTTGCAGCGTTTCCTGCTTGCGTTGCTGGTAGGCGGTGATGACGCGCTTGCGCCCGGCGTCCGTGAACTCCACGGCGCCGCCCTCGCGGGTGCGGAAGTCGTCCGGGCCGATTTGCTGTCGGTTGATGAGCGTGATGGCCAAACGATCCGCCAGCCAGGGGCGAAATTCCTCCATCAAATCCAGCGCCAGCGCAGGGCGGTTGGGCCGCTCCGCGTGGAGAAAGCCCACAAAGGGGTCCAAGCCGATGCTGGTGAGCGCGGCCACGCAGTCGTGCCGGACCAGCGCATAGAGGAAGCTGAGCAGGCAATTGATGCGGTCGCGGGGCGGGCGGCGGCTGCGGGTGGTGAAGGCGAAGGCTTCGCGCTGCTGCTTGAGCAGGTGGGTGAACACGCCGAAGTAGGTGGCGCTGCCCAGGCCTTCAGCGCCGCGCAACGCGTCGAGCGCGTCCGGGGCGCGCAGTTGTTCCGGCGTCCAGCGTCCAAGGGTTTCGATCTGCCGGGCCAGCGCGTCTGTGGCTTCGCCGATTTGAGATTTATAACTTGAGATTCCCGATTCACGGGCGGCGCGGAGGAGGCTGTTGCGGCTGTTTTGCATTTTGCCGGCGATGATTTGCCGGGCGATGCCGGCGCACTTGGCCGGGTCATCGGCGGCGCGGAACTGGGCGCGGCGCAGCGTGACGCTGGTGTCGGCCACGCCGGTCAGCCGGGCCTGCAAATAACCGCTCTCGGTCAGGAAATTCACGGCCACACCGTGTTCCCAGCACAGGTCCAAGGCCGGAGGACTGATGGTGCTCGGACCAAAAACGCAAACTGATTCCAAGTGATGGATGGGGATGCTGAGGGATTTGAAGTTTAAGATTTCAGATTTCAGATCGTCCGCCGTGACCGGCACGCCGTCCGCACGCAGGGGGACTTTGACCTGGAGCGTCAGGTGATCGCGGGCGACATAGCTGCCCGGCGTCGTGAGGTAGAGGGTGTTTTGGGCGATGGGGTCCACGGGGCGCGGAGTTGAAGATTTCAGATTGCAGACTTGAGATTCCCAGGCAGGACATGCTATGCCGCTTGGAAATCCGAGATTTCACATTTGAGATTTCAGATGAGGCCCTGCTCCTCCGCCTCCTTGCGTTTGGGATGCCAGGCGGGCAGGTGGCGCAGCAAGGTCACGTTGAACGCATCCGCGCGCTTCTTGCGCTCGGCCTCGGCGCGGGTTTTGTCCGTCAGATGCCGCTGGCCTTTGATTTCCGAGTTTTGCAGGTGGTCGGCCCAGGCGCGAATCTGGCGCGAGCAGGACTCGGCGATGGATTTGAGATTTGAAATTTGAGATTTCAAATCGGCAGGCCAGCGGGATTTTTCCGCGCGGCGCAATTTGAGGGTAAGCATGGAGCGGGTTTCGCCGGCCGAACCGCGGGCGATGTAGAGGAACGCCAGCAACTCGTTGGTCGTCCCGCGCTCGAAGCCTTCGGCGATGTTGTTGGAGACGGAAAGCGCGGCGCGGTCCAGTTGGTCACGGAAACCGGTGGTGGCTCTGAAGGCGGGGCTGCCGAGCAGGTCCTCGGTCAGTTCGTAGAGTTCGGCGGCCTTCTGCCACACGGGCAGGTCTTCGAAGCGTTCGTAGGTCATAATCGTGGCTGGGCTGAGGGTTGAAGGTTGTTTGCCGGAACAAAGTGGGATTTGTGAGCGGAGACTTCAAATGTGAAATAGCGAAGCCGCCAGTCGCTCCGCCCGGCGGTCCTGGGCGGTGGCTTTGGGCAGGCAGAGGTCGAATAGCGAACATTCCTCACAGGCGGGCCGCCAAACGGCCGGGGGCAGTCGGGGGATTTCAGATTTGAGATTTGAGATTTCGGATTGGCCCAGCAGCGCGTGAAGCTCCGCGACGGCCTGCTCGGCGCGGGCGCGCAACTCGGCGGTGAACTCGACTTCGCGGCGGCGTTTGCTGTCGGCGTGGAAGATCGCGCCGCGCGGCACGGAGAGGTTGAACATTTCCTCCAGGCAGATGGCCTGGGCGCAAAGCTGGGCGTCGTCGTTCTCGAAGCGGCGGCGTTTGCCGAGTTTGAATTCGACGGGCCGCAGGGCCGCGATGCCGGCCGATTTGAGATCTGAGATTTCAGATTTCAGATACGCCGCGCCACTCGGGCGGGCCGATTTTAGATCGGACATCTGGGATTTCACATCCGAACGAGGCTCGACCTCCACGATGTCACACTTGCCGTTCAGGCCCAATTGCTCCGACCACACGGGCAGGGCGCGCCAGAGCAACACACCTTTGGCCACTTCGTAACCGGCGAGATCCGAATGTTCATGCACGATGTCGCCGCGAAGGGTGTGTTCGTTATCCTCGAAGATGCCCTCCAGGTGGATGAGGGCGGCGCGGCGAGGACAGAACAGGTATTGATTGATGGCGGAGAGCGGGATCGGCTCACGCTCTCCGCCCCAATCCGGCGGCGCTGGAGTCATGGGATTCACGTCAGGCTCGGCGCGGACCGATGGATCGGCCTTCCTGGCGCAGGTGCAGGATGATGCCGGGCGGCAGACTGTCCGCAGTCCATTCGCACTGCACTTGGTAATCAGCGAAGGATTCGGGGAAGGATTTGCCGGGTTTGAGGTTCACCTTGATGCCCTCGAAGAGGCTGTGGGCGTGGGCGCAACCCAGCCGCGCTTCGCGCTTGTTCTGCCCGGCATTGTTGAGGTGTTGCGTGCCCACGTGCTCGAAGTCGTAAAGGCCGCGCACAACCATTTCGCCGCGGGCGGCGGAGCGGTCGTGCTCGAACATGTGCAGGAGCGCCTGCCAGAGCAGGTCGAGGTCGGCCTGGGTGAAGCCGGTGCGCTCGGCAAAGGCGGGCGAAACGTAGCCTTTGGCGGCGTAGAGGGCGTAGGGAACAATGTGTTTGTTGCCCATGGTGCGCTCCTTCTTGGCGTCTTCCTCCTTGGTCACGGCGCAACGAGTGATCGTGACCTCCAGCGGCGTGATGGCGTGAAATGATTGACCAAAGGTGAATTGCACCGGGCCGCGCACCTGACCGAACGCCGAGCCTTTGAGCACGTCGTCCCCAGTGGAGAGGACTCCGCCAAAAGTGCGCACGTCGTAGAATCCGCGGCAGAGCCAGTCCTTGGCGGCTTCGGCCTTCTTGGAATCGGGTGCGTCCTTAGGCAATGAATCCACTGCGGCGTTGATGCCACGCTTCTGCTCCGTTTCGATCACGGCACCCTGCTTGATGAGGATGTTGAAGCCGTTGGAGGTATCGCTCTCACGGGGTGGCGGAAACAGCTCCACGAAATTGCGGACCTTACGTTTGAGGCAGACGTCGGAGACGATGCCGCGGTTGGTGTTGGGATCAAGACGGGGCAGGTTGCCGGCGTCGGGATCACCATTGGGATTGCCGTTCGTGACTTCAAACAAGAGCACGAAGTCGTGGCGGTTGGTGAGGATGTTTGTGTTCATGGTCTGTGTCATTCTCGTTGTAGTTGACGGTTTGATTATTCGGCTGGGGGTTCAGGTTTGGCGGGCTTGGCGGCTTTGCGGGCCGCGTCGTCCTCGGCGACCTGCTGATAGAAACCCAGGGCAAACCGGCCTTGGGCCTGGAGGTCAAGTGTGCGTGGGAAGACCGGCGGTTTGCCGAGCTGTTCGGGCTTGAAGAGCGTCAGGATGCTCTGGATTTGCTCCTGCAAGAAACGTTCGTGTCCGGCGAAGCGTTCGGACTTGCTGATTTTGTTCAGGTGATGGCGGTTCAGCCGCAGCAGCAGCGGGAACACGCTGGCGGGTGAGACCGAGGCCGTGCCAAAGTAACGTTCGGCGACGCCCGCGCCCTCGAGTTTGTATTCATGCGCCTTGTCCTGGGTGGCGGCAAAAACGGCAAGGAGACGACCGCAATTGTAGGCCGGGTCGTCAGTGTCGGCCGTGAGTTTGGGTTTGATTTCCATGGTGTTGTCCTTTCGGTTGCGGTTGAGGATGAGTCTGAGGAGAGCAAACCGGCTCTCGTCGAAAAGCAGATTGTAGTGCTCGTCGCGAACGAGCCGGGAGTGAAGTTGGTCCAGGATGGGCTTGATGAGCGCCGTGGACGGGGCTGTGCCTTCTAGAGCAGCGCGGTAAAGCTGGGCCGGTACGTCGGGGGGCAGGTCTTTGGCCTCGCGGACGGTGGTGCAGGCGAGTCGAAAGACGGCCAGCGGCGGGATGGATTCCTTGTCGGGCGCGGCGGAGTCGTCGCGTGGCTTGCGGCGTTTGCCTGAGTTGGCTTGCGGGCGAGGCGGCACGAACAATTCCAAATCGGCGAACCATTGGCGGAAGTTTTCGACCGCCTGGTCGAGCGGAACTTGCAGCCAGTGTTTCACCACGACGCGGCCGGCATTGCCTGCCAAGGTGACAGCGCAGAAGCGATCGCGTCGGGCAAGTTCGCGCTCAATGCCGACCCAAGGCGAACGGATGAACTGCGCCACACTTTGCGGATCGGGGCGGTTGAGCAGTCGGGCGAACAACCCGGCGGACGCTTCGCTTTCCTGCGCCCAGAAGCAGAGGGTGGTTTGGCCCAAGCGAAGGGAATGGTCGGTGCGGTCGAGCAGCCAGTTGAGGGCGACGCAGTAGGCCGTGGACGCCTCGTCTGATGCCGGCGCGTTAAGACTCTGGTCAAACCCATAGGAGGCGAAGGCCGGTTTATCGAACGACACGATGGCTGCGCCGAAGGCGGGAGTGTTCGGCACGCCCTGGATTTTAGGGTTATGCGTGGGCGCAAGCGGCACACCGTTCGCACCGGAGATGAGGCAAAGGCCCTTGGGAAACGCCCCGCGTGCGGCGTTCACTTCGTTGGCGTGAACGGTTCGCCAGTAAGCCCGGAGCGCTTCGTCTTCCAAAAGAAGGCGGTCGTTGACGCGGAAGACGAAATTGTCCGGGCCGAGTTTGACTTCGCTGCCGCTCGCCGTTCGCAACCACCATGCGGATTTTGCGTCGGCGGCGGCGTCAGCGGCCTTGCCCCAGCGGAGCAGCTTGGGCTGCAGTTCGCTCATCCGACGCTTGAAGGCGAGCACGGTTTTGAGGCCAGGATGAACGGTCGCTTTTTCAGCTTCCTCAATCTGCCGCCAAAAGTCGGCTTGCTTGGCCGCGTTGTTGGCATCGCGGTCAACACGCTTCTTTGCCGGCATCCGGGCTTCGGGGTCGGGATCAAGGCCGAAAACAGCCGTCAGGCCATCGGCCAGAAATTCGGCCACACCGCCCGCGACCTTGGGACGGGTGGTCTGCGGACAACTGAATTCCTTGCCGCGCTTGTCGTCGCCGGTGGCCTGCGGGCCAGAGCCGATGATGTTGCCGGAATTGTCCAGTTCGATGATCCAGCGCACGGCTTTGGACGTGAAAGCGAGGTCATCGAGCAGATGGCGGGATTGTGCCAGATCGTAAAGCAGTTTGAGCAGCATGGTCAGTTTCCTCCGGTGGTTGGTATGAGGATTTGAACGCGATCGGGGTGGCAATCCAGTTTGGATTTCTCGATGCGGGCGTGGAAGAAGGCGGGTTGTGGCTTGAGGAGCCTGCCGGTCCAGCGGGGCGGATTGGCGGCAAATTCTTTTCGACGTTTGATTTGCTCGCCTTTCTTCAGGCCGGCGACCGAAGTCTCAAAGTCCCGTTCGCACGCGGCGATTTCCTCGGCGCGCAGCCAGCGGAAGCCGGCGCTGCGCTCGCGGGGGTCAAAGACGTCGTAGAGCATGAGGCCGAGGTCTTCGTTGAATTGTTCCGGGGACTGTCCGAGTTCAGCGGCGCGGCGGGCAAGCGCCGCGTCGGGGTCGCCGTCCACCCACTCGAAGTCGGCGGCGAATTCCCTCATGCCCAAGGCGGGGCGGTGGAAGCATTTGCCCTGACGGGCGCGGTGCTCGATTTCGCCGAGGTATTTGGCCAGCGTGTCTTCGGGGCGGTTGGCCAGCGGCGTGGTGCGGACCTCGGCGGTGACGAGATATTCGACATCCTGAAGGGCAAGCATGTTGCGCTGCGTGCCGTCCTCTGCGCCGCCGCCGGCCTGAATGGGTGTGACTTTCTCCGGCTCGCGCATCCAGGTGCGGGCGCTGTCGAGGCTGATGACCTTGATGACTTCGTTACGCCGGAAGGAGAACCACCGGCCCTTCTTGACGACGCGGATGGCGTCAATGAGGTAGAACATCTGCGGCTCCCAGAAGATGGCTTCGAGGAGGCCGCGGGCCGCGGAAGGCGTCATGACCGGGTAGCTGACGCGCTCGACTTTCATTTCGGGGCGGGTGAAGCAGGCGAAATCGCCCCAGACACGGAGGGTGATGCGGTTGTTTGTTTTCATGCGATGAAATCGTCCAGCGGGCGGTTCTCGATCACAAGCCCGAGGTCGGGGTGATAGAAACCGTCGCCGAGGACGTGGAGTTCCAGGTTGGGAAGAAGTTCGTGGATGGCCTTCATGGCCTGCAACCGGGCGAAGTTGTGGGAGCGGACGTTGACCATGAAACGTTGCAGGCGGCGGAGGTCGTCGCGATTAAAGCGCGGTTGACCGGGCGCTGGGATGCGGGCGCGGATTTCTTCGATGAGCGGCGCGGCGTAGGGTTTGCCGTGACTGTCGCGGGAGACGATGACCGGCCGGCCTTCGTCGGCGATGACCCTGGCTTTGGCAGCGACCTGGCGGAAACGGAGTTGCTCGCGGTCCTGTTGGATGGTGGTTTCGCCGCGCCGGGCGTAGTCCGTGTTCACGACCTGGTAGAGGTTCTGGAAGTAGTCGGCGAACAGTTGCGGGTCGGTGGCGAGGCGTTCAGTGGGATGCGGGTCTTGGCTGAGAGCGGCAAGCGTAATGGCCGCCTGGTCGGCAGCGGCCTGATAGACACCTTGCGGGAGCTTGTGATCGGCCGGGCGGAAGACGTGAACCTGGCCGTGGATAGCATTGCCTGCGGTGTCCTTTAGCTTCCCCTCGCGATTGCAACGACCGGCGACCTGCACGATGGAATCGAGCGGCCCAAGCGCACGCCAGACGACCGGGAAATCCACGTCCACCCCCGCTTCGATGAGCTGCGTGGAGACGACGCGGCAGGGTAGTCCCTTCCGCAATCTCCGGCGAATGAGTCGGATCAGGGCAAGCCGATGCCGCGGGCACATCGCGGCGGAAAGGTGGATGGGCGGCGGGTCGTCGGGCCGCTGGCGGCGCAACTCCTCCCAGAGTTCCTTCGCATGGCGGGTCAGGTTGACGACGGCGAGGACTTGCGGCTGCGCGGCAAGACGGTCGGCCAGCGCCGGCCAATCGAGTGGCTCGCCGCCAGCAGGCAGGTGGTAGTC
>CAZJTM010000019.1:9033-48091 GCA_964548925.1 uncultured Verrucomicrobiota bacterium
CGCGACGCAGTTGGCGGAAGAGCGTCGGCGGGTCGGGCGCGATTTCGCGCAGCTCGTGCGGCTCGAAGAAGTCCTTGGGCAGCGAGCCGGAGCGGCGGAAAGCGGGCTGTGTGGCAGAGCAGAAGACGAAGCTGACCCCGTAGTTGCGCTGGAGTTCGCGGAAAACGCTAAACATTGGGGTGAGCAGATGAGCCGGGAGGGTTTGCACTTCATCGAAAATCACGACCGAACGCGGGATGCGGTGGAGCTTGCGGCAGCGGGCGGGCGCGGCGGCGAAAAGCGATTCCAGAAACTGAACCGAGGTGGTGACGATGACCGGTGCATCCCAGTTTTCTGCCACCAGTTCGAGGCGGGATTTCTCTTCTTCGCTCCGGTCCGGCGGCGGGCAGACGCCGGAGTGATTTTCCAAAACCATGTCGCCACCCAGGATACGGCGATACTCGGCGGCGTTCTGCTCGATGATGGACAGATAAGGAATGACGACGATGACCCGCCGGAGTCCGTGCGCTTTGGCGTGAGTCAGCGCAAAGGCCATTGAGGAGAGTGTTTTGCCGCCGCCGGTAGGCACAGTGAGCGAGAAGAATCCCCGGGGTTGTGCGGCTGCGGCGAGGCAGGCGTCGAAGATGCGGTTGCGGAGCGCGGCGAGGGAGCTGTCGGGGTTGGCGTCGCTTTTCCGTCGGCGTTCCGCTTGGACCGCTTCGAGCAGCCGACACGCATCGAGCGGTTTGTCCGGTGCTGGAGCGTCCGGCCAGCAAGCGGTGTCGAGGCGGTCGGCATCCACCAAGCAGGAAAAGAGCAACCGGGTGTAAAAATCGGTCGTAAGCGCATCCGTCACCCAGGGCGGCGGACTGGCGACGGGAGGGAGTGAACCAAGTTCGCCTTCGAGCAGCCGGATCAAATCTTGGGCGGTTTGGAGGGGACGAAGTTTCGGGGTGGCGACAAGCTGCTGCAAATCCCCAAGGTCATGCAGTCCGGCGTGATGTCCGGCCACGGCGAACGCGGTGCCGGGGAGTTTGTTCTCCTGCTCGACACGATTAAACGCCCAAGCCGCGCCGAAGGCGGCGTGTTGAGTTTCGGCACTGCTGCCCCGTTCGCCGCGCAACATCTGCTGAAATTCAAGGCGGTATTTCCCCAAATCATGCAGTACGCCGGCCAGTTCGGCCTCGGAGGCGAGGCCCAGCGGGGTGGCGAGTCTTTTGGCCAACTCCGCGACGTTGCGGAGGTGTGCGGCCAGCAATTGCCACTTCGCCGGCTCGGGATCGGGCAACCCGTCTGGCGTGAGGGCGGTATGCGCGTAATACCTCATGCGTTCGTTCCCTTGCACGGCTTCTGAAACGCTCCGCAGCGTTGGTAGCACTCTGGGCCAGTGGCGACAAGCTTTCATTTCATGCGCGCATCACCGCGTGGAGGAACAACTCTGGCGCCCGAGCCAGGACGGCTTGGAGTCGGCAATTCTCATGATGGACCAGAGAGGGAAGCCGGGTGAAGGCACCCGGCCTACAACCGGGCGGTTTTGTGCGGATGCAGGCCGGATGCCCTCACCCGGCGGAGATTGCCACCGCCATAATCGGAATTGCTGGCTTGAAGTCAGCTTGAACCCGAATGCCATAGTCGGAACAGGGCGGAAAACTTGGGAAACATAGACTCGTGCCGACGCACTCAGCGCGACAAGGCCGCAACCGCAGGAAAGCCGACGGAGCGCGGAGACGTGGAGAGCGCGGAGAAACGCGGAGAAGACCCGGTTCTGCGCAACTCTGCGTCCTCGGCATCGCTGCGTTTCGTTGCCCGGTCAACAAACACCTGCGGGGTCGCAGCAAGGATGCCACAGCCGGGATTCCTTTCACTCGGCCGGTGAAGACCTGGTCTTGCGCAAGTCCTCGCCATCGGTATGCATCCGGGCACATCGGTGGTACGAACTGCGGTTGTTCGTACTCCACCGCGACGCCGGATGCTCTTGGCTGGCTTCCCGGTGGCGTTCAAGCAGGCTTCCAGAACAGGAATGGGGCGCGCTCCCAACACCGCGCCGGGCCTTGCGCCGAGCGGTGGTTCACCGCGCTCTTGCCTGCTCGCTTCGATTGCTCACATCCGCCGCGCCGGGACGCACGGTGGCATGCGTCAACGCTCTGACTGGTGATCGGCTGGAACTGGGAAGAACGGGCGGACGGGTCAGAACCGGTATTGCAGCGTGGTGTACACGAGGTGGGATGCGTAGTTCCCGTTCCCGCCAGAAGTCTCCTCGTCGTAATGAAAGTAGCCATACCGCAAGGTCAGACGGAGGCGCTCGGTGAGTCGGCGGGTCAGGGTGGCGGTCACGCCATGCTCCTCGGCGGACATTCCCAACGGCAGGCCGTCGGCCGAGTTGTCGTCGAAGTTGTCGGCCCGGTAGTAGAAGTAACCGACGTTCAAATCGGTCTTGTTGTCCACCGCGAAGCCCGAGTTGAAGTTCAGGGTCCAGTAGTTGTTTTGCGCGTCGAGGATGGCCTGGGTGTATTCCGAGGTGGGCGTCTGGGTTTCGCTCCAGACGTAGTTGAAGCCCGCCTGGAAGAACAGTCGCGACCACGGCGACCAACTGACGTTTTGCGCGAAGATGTGACTCGTCATTTCCGAAGATTCAATCTCGCCCAGCCCCGCGGCGGCATCGGCCTTGGTGTGGATGGTCGAAAGCTGGTATTCGTAGCGGCTGACCAGGGTCACGTTTGGGCGGGGGCGGAAGGTCACGCGCACGTTGCCATCGCAGGTTTCGAAGTCCTGCATGACCAGGTAGGCGGGATAGCGATTGCCGCTCGTGCCGTTGGGGGTGTCGTCGAATTCGTGATCGTAGTCGTAAGCGTTGAGTTTGTAGTAGGCGCCCAGGTCCAAGCTCAAGCGGCGGGTCGGGTACCACCGGGCGCCCAAGCTGTATTTCTGGAAGCGCCGGCTGTCCTCGGTTTCACGCTGGATGGGCGCCACGCCGCTGCCCGCGATCTGGCTGAGGCCGCCCCATTCCTCAAGATTGCCTTCGCCCTGCGTCCACTCACCGCGCGCGGTGAGCACCCAGTTCGTCAGGCCCGTGTAACGCACATCCAACCGCTCGCGCACGTCGAGCAGGTCCCGGTCGCTGGTGCTCAGGAATGGTTGGCTGTTGAGCCCCAGCGTGCCGATGCCGCTCGAGTCCGCGTCCCAGTCCATTTTCTGCACCCGGATCGAAGGAACGAAGGTCCAATGCTTCGAGGGCGTGGCCATCAAGTTCAGATTGAGCACGTACTCCTTCTGGTCAGCCCCGCCTGCAAGGTTGTGGTAGCCCAACCCGTTCAGGGCGTTGGGTGCGTAGCCGACATCGAAGTCGTCGCCGTAAATCCGGCTGCCGGAAAAATCGCTGTCCAAATCGCTGAACAGGAAGCCGGTGGTGAGCACGAGGTTCTTCTTGAGTCGCGTCTCGGTGAAGAAATGCGTGCTGAAGAGATCGTAGGACCTGCCCTCGCGGGTAGTGATGCGCTGTTGGGCGGGTTCGCCGGGGAACTGGGTGGTGTAGCGGGCGTTGTCCAATTCCGCAGTCTCGTAACGTACTCCCAGGCCGAAGTCCGTCTTCTTGATGCGGTGCGTGGCGTTGAGTTCAAAGATGTCGCGCTGCTCGTCGAGGTCGGAAATGGTGGGGGCCAAGCCAAGCAGCCGGGAGGTGGAAACCGGATCGGGGTGCGTGAGTCCCCAGACCGTGGAGCCTTTCTGGCCGTCCCGGGACTGGTGGGTGTACTTGAAGTTGAGCTTCGGATACTTCTCGAGCGTCAGTCCCGCCTCAAAAGAGATTTCGCCCCGATCCATGCCCAACGCGTCGCCGGGCGTTGAATACCATGCGTTGCCGGGCCCGAAGAACCCGCCGTCGCCATGGTACCAAATGCGGGTGTTTTCGATGTTCACGCGGACGAACCACTTCTCCTCGCGCCGCAAGCCCAACGTCAGCTTGTAGTCCCGCTCGTCGAAGAGCGCGCGGCCATCCAAGGTAAACAAGACGTTGGTGAAGGCTTTGCCCTGGTAATGCAAATCCTCAATCCCGCCGAACGCACTGCCGCGCAGACGGCGATTCTCTTGCGCCTGGGCATCGTTGCCGCGAGTCAGGATGCCGCCGGCGGAAAACTCGACCCAGTTTTCATAGGTCTTTTCGCCGCCCTCGAACAACTGTTCGGGCGAGAGGGCTTCCTTTTTCTCCTCCGCATCGTCCTTGGCCTCTGCCTTGGCATCACTCTTGGCTTCTTCCGTGGCCTCGCTTATGGGCGCATCTTTCTCTTCAGCTTCCTCGGCCGCCCACGCCGTTGGGTTGCCGAGCAGCGCCAGAACAGCGCCAATCAGGCCAAGGCGGGGCCACAGTGTTGCGGCGAAGGGATGGCTTCGCCGGGTCGCGGGGGATGTGGTTTTCATCGGCGTCAGGGGTGCGGGTCAGAATCGGAGAGAGGAATTGGCGCGAGAACCGTGAACCGCCTCGTGGCAGCCGGCGGTCCAGCAAGTGCCTTGGGAAAGCCGGCTGCGATGATTGAAGCCGCCGATCAGGAGGCTGCTCCCCTGCACCTGGGCGAAATGGCATTTGAGGCAAAGGTTCGAGTCGCGGGTCGTCAGCATCTTCGCGTTGATGGTGCCGTGCGGGCTGTGACAGGAGGTGCAGCCCTCGCGCAGCGCCTCATGCTCGAAGACGAACGGACCGCGCTGGGCCGGGTGACATTGGAGACAGGCATCGTCCTGCGAGCGCAGGGCCGTGCTGCCGCCCGCGTGCGCGTAACCTTTGTGCGGCGGGTGGCATTGCGTGCAAGTCATCTTGCCCTCCGGCACGGGATGGTGGTGAGGGAGATTGAACTGGCCGCGGATGTCGGCGTGACATTGGAAACAGACGTTCTCGTTCGCGCGCGCCGGCGGGACGGTGAGGCGGGTGGCCAAGCCGTCCGCTCGCGGACGCCCCGAGGTGAAGCTGAACGGCGGTTTGGTTTCGCCGCCCGAATCCGCATGGACGCTGCCGGGGCCGTGACAGGACTCGCACCCGGCTTCCAAGCCATTCGGCCCGTCGGATCGCAGCCGCGCGTGATCGGCGCTGGCGAAATCCCGGCAGATGTCCTCGTGGCAGGTCTCGCATTCCTTCGAGCCGATGTACTTCGCGCCCGGAACATTGGGGAGCATGACCATCCCCCGGTTCACGGTGCGACACGAGATCGCGGCGCCGACCAACACCAGGGCGGCGGCGCAACAAACCAACCACCGCCCGCATCCTGGCTGACGCGGATCGAGGATTTCAGCAATACGCTTTGTCATGGGTTTCAAATGGTTGTCGCTGTGCCGGGAAGCATGGGCGAAGGATTTTCCGTCAGGCGCGCGCGGCGGTCACTCGTAGAGTTCCGACCAGACCCAAGCGTGCGCGGCATTCAAGAGCTTCAGGGCGTGCGGGCCGTTGTGCATGCCGTGACTGCCGTCGTGCAGCACGAGGTAGAGGTTGAACCGGGCCTTCTTGATGTTGGCCGGGATGTACTTTTGCTCATCCTTCGCCGGATCGGCATCCGAGCGCGGGCCGCGAAGGGTCGGGAGGCCGGCCGGATTGGAGAGTTGGCCGGCATTGTCATACTCCCACGCGAGGGCGCCGTATTTCTGAATGGCCGTCGGCGCCCGCTCGTTGGCCCAGCGATCCAACACGGCTTTGACTTGTGCCATGCGATCCGCCACCACCGCGGCGAGGAACTGCGCGAACCTCTCGGCATTCTCGGCGCTCCCGTGACAACCCGCACAGAGTTCATACCCCTTAAACCGGAAGGAATGATCCGACATCAGCCCATGCGCCTGGCCTTCGCCGCCGGTTTTCTGCGCGTGACATCCGGCGCACTGGCGTTCCAGCCAGGCGTGCGTGGCGGGCTGCCGGTTCGTGGCGCTCAGACTGCCCAACTCCAACTCCCCAACGCTCCCGAGCAGCATGTTGTACTGCGGCGAATGGTGGGGCGGCCGGCTGGAACTGGTCCAGGAGGCGCCGCGGTGATTGTGGCACTGGGCACAGACATTGATGGCCGGGTCGTACTTTGCGGCAAAGCCCTCCGAGGTGGTCAGGAAGAAATCGTTCGACGAAACCAGCGGATTGCGCAATTGGGCGGGGTGGGCGGTGTTCGCGTGCGGGTCGTGACAGACGACGCAGGTGATGCCCACGTTGGCGTCATTCGCCACCGCGAGAGACGGGTCTTGGCGATTCAAGAGGGCCAGACGGGCCGAGCCCGAATGACAGCGACCGCAACTGTTGATGCGGTTGGTTGGATTCATGTCCTCGGTCACGATCCGGTGCGCCGAAGCCGACCACTGCTCGAAGTGCGGACGGTGTGAATCCTCGTTGTGGCAGCCCCCGCAAACTTGGGCGGCCAGTTCGACGCGGGGGCGGACGGTGACGTCGTTTTCGTTGTCCGCGTGATTCGCCGCCGGCCCATGACAATTCTCACACTGCACGCCCCCCAAATGCCAGGTCCGGGAATCCCGCTCGCTGAAGCCCGTGGGCAAGCCGTAGCCCACCGTGTGACAAGGCAGGCAGCTTGGGTTCTTGTCCTGCCCCTGGCGGCGCAGAGTCTCCAGCGCGCCGGCGTGCCGCGTATTCATTTCGTTGGCGTGGATCGCGCCGTGGCAATCCGCGCAGGCTTCCGCTCCCGCGTACCGCGGCGCCGGACCGGCCACGCGGAAGAACGCGTTGCTGGTCAAAGTGGTGATGGTGGCGTGTCGCACCAAGTTGGTCGCCTTGCCCACCGCCTGCCAACTCCCGCTGCTCAGCCCGGGCTTCTGTTGAAGCTGGTAGTAGCCTGCAGGGCCGTCCCACGTGACCCGGACTCCGTTGGTTGTGCGCTCAATCCCCGTCACGACCGCCCGGCCGGGCATGCCCCCGGGTTGTGGAATGCTCAAATGCTGAACGCCTTGGGCGCGCACGTCGGCAACCGCCAGGCCAAGGCTCAGGGTCAAGAGCAAAGGAAACGCACGGCGGACATCCCGGGCTGTCTGGGTCTTCATAAACGAGGAGGAGCAGGACAACGGACGCAAGCGGGGTGGCTGGCTCGGGCTGTGCGAAGGCGAGATGCCCCCTCGACTCGCGAATCCGGCGTCGCCTTCTACGAAATGGTCGCGCATTCCCATGCTGTGCTTGCTCGCAGGCTAAGCCCGTGAAAAATGGATGCCAAGCCTATATTGCCAATTACTTTCCCTGCGTTGCCGCGTCTGGCGCCGCAACGGCGCCGTGCGCTGAATCCAGCCGCCCATTCAAAATGAGCAACGGCATCCGGCCATTCGTTCAGCGGCGATACGGCAAATCCCTGCCACCAGGAGAGGCCGACACGGGCGCTGGCACGTTCCCATCGTGCAACCAAACCTGCCGGGGCTTTGAGAAAGCGAGGGGCTCGGCTACAATGGCGTTCGTATGCGCAACGTCCGCAATTCAATCAGCGGTGGCGGCAGCCGTGCCGATGCCAAGTCAAGAACGACTCAAGGCGGGGTCCGCATCTTCGTGCTTTGTTCCCTCTGTCTTGCAGCGGGCTTTGCCGGAGGCCTCCTTTCATACTCCCGCGCCGCCAAGACGCGCCCCGTGGCGGACGCGCAAACTGAAACCGCCGTCTCACTCGCGGACGGGACCCGGGGCGCGCTCCAGCGGATGGAGTCTCCGGTTGAAGTGCGGTTCTACTCCCTGTTGACGGAGGAGCCATCGGTTGAGTCCCATCGCCGACTCGCCGGGCGCGTGGACCAGTTGCTGGCAGCCATTGAAAGCGCGTCCGGCGGCAAGGTGCGCCTCGTACGGCACCTCGTTGCGGGCGAGGCTGGTAGGCGCGCGGCGGCGGCGGATGGGCTGACGCCGTTGGACGTCGAGGCCAGCAACGTCTGCTACCAAGGCATCGTCGTGGCCCAAGGAAACCATCGGGAAACGCTCCCACAACTTGCGCCCGAGTGGGCGCCGGCGGTCGAGGCGGACGTGATGCGTGCCGCCCTACGGGTCGCCGCAGCAGCCCATCGGACCACCCGCCATGCGCAAACCTCGGAGGCGGATCTCGCCGCCGACCATGAGGTGCGGAACGCGCTTCCCGACCTCGCCAACCTGTCCGCGGAAGAGGCCGAGCGGAGGTTGCGTGAAACCGCGATGCGGGAACTGAAAGCGGTCGCCACCGAGATGGAAGCCCAAACACAGGCCGCCCGGCAACAACTGGAGCGCGCCCAGCAGACGGGGTCTGAGGTGGAACGCCAAGCCGCCGCCCGAAAACTCCAGCAGATTCAAGCCGAGCAGACGGCGAGGCTACAGACGGTGGCCACCCGGTTGCGCGACCAAATCGTGGCGGTGGAGCGGCTCAAGGCGGCCTCTTCCTCCGGCACCCCTCCGCCAAGTCAGCCCGCGTTGGCCCCGCAACGCTGAGCCCGCACACCGTTCGCTCGTGCGGCGGTGTCGCCGCGCCGGCCCCTCTTCGCTCCGGGCTCGCATGGGAATTCGCCTTGGCTTCGCCGTGGAGTTTCCGGACAGCACTACCGGTTGGCTCAAGCCCTCCTGCCTCGGCACGACATTGGGAGTATGCATGCAGTGTGAAACAGAAAACCCCTCCCCGGCTGCCCGGAGAGGGGTTGGATTCGAGTTCGGCCTTCGCTGGCCGGCAAGCCCGGCTACTGCGTCACCACGCGGTAGTACTGCTGCACCTTGTCGCGCGTCGGCGTGACGTAGCTCATCGCCGCGCCAGTACCGTCAATGGGCGCGCCGACGTTAGCCCAGCCTCCGCCCAGATCGGAAATGGCTTGGATTTGGTACTTCTTGCCCACCTCCGTGTTGAACGCAATTTCCGCAGCCGTGAAGATTTGGATCTTGTTGGTATCGCCGCCGAGCAGCTTGCCGTTGGCAAACACCACTCCGCTGCCATCCGGCAGGGCCGTGCCCGCCACGCGCGGATCGAGGCCAAGGGCAAACTTCAGCCAGTTCGGCATGCCGTCGCCGGACGGATTGGCGTTGGGCTTGGCGTTCGCGCTGTTGATGTCCGTAAAGTAGAGTCGTTGCCACCAATCGGCCAGGCCGTCGTTGTTGGCATCGCCACTCAGGTCGGCAATGGAGGCCTTGAGGAGGCCCACCGCATAGGCGGCGTTATGGACACCTTTGCTCAGGTCGTTGTTGACGAGTTGGTAATTCCACGCGGCTTGCAGGAACTTCGCCGGCCAGTTCGAGCGAACCGTGAAGGAACCGGTCACGCCATCCGCCACGTAGTCGTTCGAATTGGCCCGATAGGTTGAACTGGGCAGCATCCGGTTAAGCTGATCAAGCAGCTTCTGGACTTCGTCCTGGACGCCTTCGATGACGCCGTCGCCGTTGTAGTCCGATTTCACCATGTTGAAGGACTCCATCTCCCCGTGGCACTTGACGCAGACTTCCACCACTTCGTGGGTGTTCGTCACTCCGCCTTCGACGACGGAGTAACTCAACTTGAAGGTGTGGCCGCCGGCTTTGGTGAACGCCGGCGTTCCTTCGGTTTCCTGCATGTGGCAGCCGACGCACGTGTTGGTGACGGCAAAGCGGTGGGCGGAACTGGGGATGTCCTTGCCGTAGGTGTAGCCGTTGACGCCCATGAGCATTTCGGCCGCCGGATTGGCGTGAGGTCCGAAGCTGCTGGAGCCGCCCGGATACGTGGGCTTTTGCAGGGGGAAATTCACCAAGCTGTTGGTGTAGGAACCCGTGCGGCTTTGGTGGCAATTCATGCAGAACGCGCCGCTGCCCGCGTGCTCGACCCTCGTGCCGTCGTCCAAGGTAATCACGTTGCCTGCGCGCAACTGATGCGGGTTGGCATCGTTGTGAGGATCGTGACACGCCGAACAAGTGATGACTTCATACGGCGTGGTCACCGCCGGCGCACCCTGAGTGTAATTGGCAAATCCTTGCGGGGTGTGGCAGCGGGTGCAGGCGGCGCCCGTATGGGAACCGATTACCGCATGACCGGAGTTGTTCCACTCGGCGGTCCGGTAGTGATGGGTGAGGCTGTCGTGGCATTGCGCGCAGGCGCCGGCACCGTGGGTCACCGAGATCGCTTTCTTGGATCCTGCGGGATCGAACAACGCGGCGACCGCGTGTTCGCTGCCCGCACCGTGGCAATTCTCGCATTGGATGTTTGAGACATCTTTCAGGCGAGCCGGCATGGCCGCCCAGTTTCCGTTGGTTTGAACCGACGGGAACACCCAGCCGGTGGCCTTGGCAATGTCGTCAAAACCGCCGTTCACGGCATTGGTGTTGGCATCGAAACCGACCACATGGCAGGAGATACAGTTCTGACCGAAGTGGTCCGTGGAGATGCCGTCAATCGCCCGCTCGAACGCATGCGCATGGGGAGTCCCGTTCCATTGTTGGTAGATGTTCGGGGCGAGGTCTCCGCCACTGTGGCACAGCTTGCACGTGGTGACGCCCATGTAGTTCGCCGCCGTGATGGTCTGGGTGAGATTGGTCGTCCCGGCCGTCTTCGTCGCCAAGGTCACCCTGACGGTGTATTGTCCCGCCGCGTCTGGCCGGAGCATCTTCCGGGCGGCAACCTTCTTGTTGGAGCGTTCGACGATCTTGCCGGGCGGCACATTGACGCCAAGCGGGCTTTCGAGCAGGTCTGCGGTTGAGGTGACGGGCTTGCTCGTCACAACCCACTCGACATTGGTGATGTTCTCGTCAAGAAAGGCGCTGTTGACTTGAACGTCCAAATAAGCTGGCTGGCCGACGCCAACTGTGGAAAGGCCGCTGGCCCCTTGCGCAGTGCTCAACGAATAATCCTTCTTCTCCTGGGGCGTCAACTGACGCAAATTGAGACTGGGCTGCAACGCTTGCGCGGAAACATTGGTGGTGCTGGAAACCCACACCGCCGCCAAAGCCAAGGCGGTCAGGCAGGTGGAGGTTCTCCTTAGAGAGCTGTGCTTCTTCATACGTGTTGTTGTGTCTCGAACATTTGATATCGGGCGTACTGGTGGAGAGCATGACGCGCCCGCAATTCCGTAACCACTCATCCGTTGTCAAAAGCCTAACCTTAATTGCCCTCGACGAACTTCGACACGCGAGGGTTGAGCCGGCGTTTCTTCAAGACCACGGGCATCCTGGCAACCGTGCGAGTTGAATCGGTGGAAGCAGCCCGCGCAACGGAATGCGCCCGCGAGATTGCCGTGACGGACGCGGCTCGGCAGGACGAGTCTGGAGACGGAGCAATCCCCGTCCGCAGGTTTGGCTGCCGGAAGACCCCGCCCAGCGCATCCTCTCAGATGAGCCATTGGCGGCGACGCGGGACAAGTTACACGACGGGGGGGTGAGATGTGGAGGTCTTCTCCGTGAGCGTCGTCGCGGTGGGCGGAGCACTTGGGGGACTGCCGCCTGTCGCCGGATCAAGCGGATGCTCTTCGTGCTGCCAATGCTCACTTACGCGTCCATCCCAGCAGGCCAGGTTCAGCGGATACACGTCGGGATCCAACATGACGTGGTAGAAGTGCCAGACCACGATGGCCAGACAGGCGAGGATGGCTTCGTAGTAGTGGATCGTGAGTGCCACATCCACCAGCCAGCGGGGCAACCATTGCGTCACGTCCATCTTGAACCAGATCATCAAGCCGGTCACGCCCATGAGGATCGTGCCCCACACCACCGCCCAGTACTCCATCTTCTCGGCGTAGCCGAACCGGCCGATCTTGGGTTTCTCCGTGCTCAAGCCGAACAGATACCGCACCGCCCCCAGCACATCGGTCACATCCTTCTTGACCGGGAACAAGTCTCTCACCAGTTGACGCCCCTCTTTCGTCGCAAGAATGTAAACCAAGTGATAGGCGCCCACCACCAAGAGCACCACCCCTGCCACGCGATGCGCCCAACGCCGGAACGGCTCACTGGATCCCAGCAGCTTGCCCACCCAGGAATCCGGAAACCGGAGCGCAAAACCAGTGATGGCGAGCGCGATGAAACTCACCGCCAGCACCGCGTGCTGCCAGCGCTGGCCCAGGTTCATCCGGAGCACCGGTCGTCCCGTTGAGCGCAAGTGCTCGGCGACCTTTCGGAAGAAGAGAATGCCGTTGTGAACCAACATGGCGCCGATCACCCCAAAAATGAGGAGCAAGTAGATGCGCCGCACCCACCAGTTAATCCGGCTGCCCAAATCCGGCCCACTCGTTTCCCCCGCGATGTCCACATGAATCTTGCCCAGGGCGAACTTCTCGTTCGCGCCGGGGTGACACTTGCCACAGGTCGCCACCAGGTTGTTCGGGTGAATCGTCGAACCGGGATCCGACGACGGCAGGACTTTGTGATACCCGTGGCAGCTTCCACAATTGGCCGCCACGGTCAGGCCATACTGCGCGGCCAGGCCGTGGTAGCTCTCGAAGAACGTGCGAACGCGGTCCGCCGGCAGGTTATACTTCGTGTTGATCCGTTCCGAGCCGTGGCAACGGCTGCACACATCCTCGGAAATCTTGCGGGTGGCGTTGGTGGAAAGCGCGGTGATCTGGTGTTCGAAATGACAGTCGGTGCAGGTGGGCGCGTCACGAACCCCGGCGGCCAGCGCCTTGCCGTGAATACTCTCCGCCAAGTCCTGCGCTTCCTTCTCGTGACACGCCCCGCAGGTCTCGGCCTGTCGCGAGCCATGCAAGGGCGACGCCGGCGAGGTGCCCGCCAAGACCTCATGCGAACCATGGCAATCCTGACAACTGGCGGAACCGGCGCGGCCCATCTTCAAAGCCATGCCATGCACGCTCGCGCCGTAGGATGCCGATTGCCGCTCATGGCAACGCTTGCAATCCACCGGCTTGGCCGGGACCTCATCGTCTGGGTGCTTCGAGGTGATGTCGCTGTGGCAACCGGCACAGGTGTTGGTCTTATGCACCGAGGCGCCGAGTTTCGCCACGTCCACGAAGAGCGAGATTTCCCTTCCCGCCGCGTTGGTTTTGGTGAGGGTCTTGTCCTCGTGACACTGGAGGCAATCGCTGTTCTTGAGTTCTTGAGCGGAGGCCAGAAAGGCGGTTGCCGCCAGAACCGCAACCCAACGGATGCACTGCTTGATCATAAAACGCCCTTTCAGTTCCCCTCGCCGATTCAAACCCCGCCATGCGCCAACCGCGAAACCATCGCGTAGATGATCAACACCAGCAGAATGACCCCCAAGCCGAAGAACAGATAACCGAACGACCGGGCGATGGATTTCCACCGTTCCCATTCGTCTTTGACCCGATGCTGGTCGAGCCGGCCTTCCGCCAGCAACCGGTCGTGCCAACGTTTGCGTTCGTGGAGCAACTCGGCCTTCGACACGCGACCGGAGAAAATCACGGTGTCCATTGGGAACTTCTCGATCCGGAAATGCGTGTTAAAGAAGTGGATCGAGAAAATGAAACCCGCCGCCAGCAGGGCTTCGTCCGAGTGAACGATGAGCGCAATGTTGATGATCCAGCCCGGCATGAACTGCGTGAAGAACGCTGGGAACCACATGATCAGGCCCGACGTGCCAATGATAAACACGCCCCAGAACACCGCGAAGTAATCGAATTTCTCCCAGTAGGTCCAACGGTCGAACTGCGGCTTCGGCCCCTTGCCGAAAAACCACTTGTTGTGCGCCACAAAATCCCGCCAATCCTGCATCGTGGGAATCATGGAATCCGGACCGAAGATAGTGCTCCAGATGCGTTTCACGGCAAACCTGCCCGTGGCGGGGTCGCGCAGGTTGCGGCGTCCGCCCCACGCCTTGCCGGCCAGTGACACGACATGCAAGCCAAAGTAGAGGAAGGTCACAATCGCGCCGAAGCGATGCAACACGCGCGCGGTTTCCGGCCCGCCAATGATGCCGAACATCGTCTTGGCCCAGTCCGTGTAGTAGAACTTGAGCGGCATGCCGGTGATGACCAGCAGCAAGAAACTCGTCACCACCAGAAAATGCAGGAAGCGGTCGAACGGCGCGAACCGCGTGAACCACTCGTCATCCTCCTGAATTTCGATCTTGGCTTCGCGGAATGTTTTTGAATCGTGGAGATACAGGTAGATGGCGCGCACCAGCCAGGACAGGGTGTGGCCACCGAAGAAGACGAACACCCCGACCACCAACGCCGTCATCCCCACGAAGACCGCGTGCAGCAGCGGGTAGTTCTTCCGGTCGAGGGGGTTCGCGTGTGGCTGATACTGTGTGAACCCGATCGTGGCATCCGGATGGCACTTCTGGCAGGTCGCGAGGATGTTGGTTTGCGAAAGCCGCGATTGCGGATTTGAAGGCGGCAGCACGTCGTGATGCCCGTGGCAGTCGTAACAGGCGGCGACGTCGGAGGCGACGTTGGGTCTGCCCAGTTTCATAGCCTTGCCGTGATACGTGTCGCGGTAATGCGTCAGGCGATCTTCATGGCACTTGCCGCACTTGTCGTCGCTCGTCGCTTTGAAATGGCCTGAACTGGGCAACTCGATTTCGTGGGCGGAGTGGCAGGTGGTGCAAACGGGCGCGTTGGTGTGCCCCTTGGCGGACAACTGCCCATGGACGCTCGCTTCGTAAGTTTGCTCGACGCCCAAGTGACACTTGCCGCAGGTCTTGGCGACGTTTTCCTTCGCGATGGGGGAACTGGGAATGCTCGCCCGCTTGATGTCGTGAACGCCGTGACAGTCGCTGCAGCTCGGCGCCACGACCAAGCCTTGCGCCAGCTTCCGTCCGTGGATGCTGTCCTGGTACTGCGCCGCGACTTGCGGATACTTGATGCGGTACTGCTCGGCGATGGCCTGGTTCGTGTGGCACTGGGCGCACGTGCTGGCGAGGTTGAGCTTGAAGACCGGCGAGCCCGGGTGCTTGACCGGGATGATGGCGTGATTGCCGTGGCAATTCGAGCAAGTGGCCGCAGCCAACGCGCCCTGGGTGTGGCTCGATCCATGAATACTGGCGGTGTATTCGCGTGCCGCCTGCTCATGGTCGGCCTGGGCCTCATGGCAGCCGATGCAACTGGCCGGCTTGGCCGGCACTTCGTCGTCCGGGTGCTTGTCCGTGATGTCCGGGTGGCAGTTGACGCACAGGCTCGCGCGGTGAACCGAATTGGAAAACAGCCCGGCGTCCACAAACAGGGAAATCTCCCGCCCTTGGGCGTTGGTCTTGGTGAGCGTCTTGTCCTCGTGGCATTGGAGGCAGTCGCTGTTCTTGATGGGCTCGGCCGCCTGCGCTGTTACGGCGACCACCGGCAAAAGCATCGAGGCGGCGGCCAGCAACGGCAGCCAACGGCGGGGAGAAGGGTGTGGTTGATTCACGATTGTCTAGGGACCGCCGGTGTGGCAGTCGTTGCAGAGGAACGCGGTATCGTATTCGTCGCCCGGGTGTTTGAAGGGCTGGCCGGCGGCGCTCAGGCTGTCCAATTCCGCCGCTTGCCCCTGGGCGAGGATGACGTGGCACTGATTGCAGTCGGTAAAATTGATCTTCTTCTGTCCGTCACTGGAAACGTGCTTGTCGTCGTGGCACCGGAAGCAGCCGGGCCAGTCTTTGTGGCCCACGTGCTCGGGGTACGCTTTCCAGCTTGCCTTCATCAAGGGGAAGAAATTCTGCCGGTAAATCTCCTGCACCGTGGCAACGGTCTTCTCCATGCGCGGCTCTCCCGGATAAGCCGTCTTCAGCGCCGTGCTGATCTTCTCCGCCGCCTCCGCCACCGTGGCATATGGTTGCACCAGCAGCATCGTCGCGTTGCTGCGGATGAGAGGCAGGGTGCGATCCAGTTGGCCGGTGGCCAACGCCAGGTCCACCGCCTCGTTCGGGGTTTGGTAACGATGAGACGGGCGGTTGTGGCAATCAATGCAGTCCATCCGCCGCACCTCCGCCTCGTTCACCGCGTTCGTGAAACTTTTGGTGCGATATTCGACCACTTTGCCGCTGTCGTCGGTAAACCGCACCCAGGGGATCTTCAGCCGCTGCTCATCCGTGGCTAGGTATTCCACCCGGTTGTTGATGTGCCAGTGAATGCCGCCCTCATGATGCCGCTTGGGGTCGCCGCCGCCCACTTTTAGCATCAGGCGGAGCGAGTATTCCGTGTTGGCCTCGTCGCTCAGGAAATGCCGGTAGGTCTTGGTGATGTCGCCCGTAAAGCGTTGCGGCCAGTGGCAGCGTTCACAGGTGTCCTGCGCCGGGCGAAGGTTCTTGATCGGAGTGGGAACAGGCGTCGGGTATTTCTTCAACGCCGTCGCGTACACTTGATAGGTTCCGGAAATCTTGGCTTTGACAAACCATTCCGCACCCGGCCCGATGTGACATTCGACGCATCCCACCCGTGCGTGCGAGGAATGTTGGTAACGGACCCGTTCCGGCTCCATCACCGTGTGGCAGGTTTCCCCGCAGAAGGTTGTGGATTCGGAGAAATGGTAGGTTTGGTAACTGCCCAAGGCCGACACCAGCAGGAATCCCAGAGCGCCGAGGATAAATCCGCCCATGAGCCGGCGATCCCGCGGACGGGACAAGTCCACCACCACTGCCGGCCAGAGCGTTCCAGACGTCGCCATCTTTCGCCGCTGACGCCAGGCGCCCACCGCCGTGAGCAGCAACCCGAAAACCCCAAACGCCGGCGCCACCATGTAAGTCAGGATGCCGACGTAGGGATTGGTGTGTCCCGCCATGGCATCCACCGCAAACAGGATGAGGAACGAGAAGAGGCTGCCCGCGACGACGATCAGGCCCGCCAGACTGAGCCAGTTGCGGAGCAGGGACGGGCGAATGTTCCCCCGAGGGGTGTTGTCAGTGGTCATGTTCTGGTTATCTCACATCGCACCCGCAGACTGCAAGCCGCCATGTGCGACAGAGGCGCCGCCGGGCCAAAGCAGGACCGGTCGAGTGATTTCAAGATTCCGGCAGGCCCATCCGGGGTAAGAAAAACCCCGCCTTCTTGCGAGAGCGGGGTGAGACGTTTTTGCCATGAGCGCATTCGCGAAGCGGCACCTTGCTGCCCTGCCAACCAAGTCGGGTTCGCGATCCCGACATTCGCGCGAGACAGCCGTTGCAGGGTCCGCTTGACCCCAGTGCGAGCCTATTTCTTGAAGGTCCGCATGTACTGGATCATCGCTTTGATCTCCTCGTCGGTCACACCCTCCGTCGGCTTCATCAATGTCTTGTCGCCTTCCTTCAGACCCTCTTTGATGGCTTTGAATGCCTTGTCGTCCTTCATCTCGGCCTGGACCTTGGCGTCGGTATAGTCCTTCGCCCCGGATTTCTTGCCCATCTTGGTGTCGCCCTTGCCATCGGCCCCGTGACACTGGGCGCACTTGGCCTTCTCGTAAGCGGCTTTGCCATCGGCGGCGTTGGCGGTTAGCGCCACGGCGGCCAGGATCACAACAGTCAGTATTAGCAATTTCTTCATGGTCGAACTTCGTCTGCGTTTGTTTGAGAAAAGGCGGTTCTGGTTTCAACTCGCGGCAGCGGGTCAACCCTGAACCCGTGCAGTCCCCTTAACCCCATACCCAGACCAGGCGGGCGACGTTAGCCACTGTGCAGACCCCGCACACCCCTGCCGCCCGCTCACAGGCTCGAACCCCGACCCTCACCGCGCCGTCCGAAACCAGAACCATCACGATGCCGCGGAATTTATGCGATGTGTGTCTTGCCGCTTTGCCAATCTTGGCAAAGGGACAACCTATATTGCCCGACGCGTCTGGAACGCGCCCGGATTCAGCAGCTTCGCGGCAACTGCTCGCCACTGGAGGTGCCAACAACCCCGCTGACGCGCGCCCATTCATTTGCGCCGCGACGACATGGCGTGACATCCCCGCCGCCGTTCGGTCTAATCCGCGTGGACATTCTCTTGAGCGAGCCGGACGTGGCGGAACAGATCCAAGTATCAGTCAGGCTGGAAGCGGTGGCGCCAGAGTTCGCGGAACTCTACGAGGCGCACAGCCGCCAGATTTTTTATCTTTGCCTGCGCCTCCTCGGCGACCCCGCCAAAGCCGAGGACGCCACCCACGACGTGTTCCTCAAGGTCTGGCGCAAGCTCGACTCGTTCCGGGGCGATTCCTCGATCCGCACCTGGATTTACCAGATCGCGCTGAACCACTGCCGCAACCTCCGCCAGTCTTGGAGCGAGCGCCACATCCAGACGGTCGAGGAGGAAACCCTGCTGGACTCCGTCGGCCCGGGCGGGGATTCGCCGCTCCGGGTGCTGGAGTTAAAGGAACTTGGCGAGCGCATCCAAACCACCCTCGACCGGTTGACGCCGGAATACCGCCTCCTGCTGCTGCTCGTGGCCGACGAGGAATTGAGCTACGACGACATCGCCGCCCTGACCGAGCAGACCTCCGATGCCGTGCGCGGCAAATTACATCGCGCCCGCAAAGCCTTCGCCGCCGAATTCGCTAGAACCGCTTAACCACCTTCGTCGCATGAAACCGCAAACCTCCAAGCTTCAGCAGCAACCACAGGAAGCAACCGTCCATTCGCAAGAACGGAAGCAGCAAGCCATCACGCGTGGGTTTTCGTCCGTGGAGGAGATGCTCCGCTTCGACGCGATGCAGAATCCGGTGCCGGAGTCGGTCAAGACTCGTTTGACCACGTCGGTCCAGAAAGAACCACGGCCCGGCAAACCACGTTCTTGGTGGCGTAAGCTGATTCCCGAGTAGGCGCCGTTTGGTTTGCGGCTGACTCGCCTTGCACTTTATCCTCGCGCCGCCATGAATTTCGCCCAGGAAATCGAGACGCTCATCCGCGCCCGCTATCCCATCCTTTACCTCCTCTCCAGCGAGGAGGCCCGCGCGCAACAACTGGTTCTCGAAGTCGCTCGGAAGCGGCAAAAGAAGGTCTTCGAGTGGAGCTGCACTACCGGCATCGTGCCCTCCGGCACTTCCGTTCAATCACAGAAATACCGCAACGCGCCCACCCGGGACCCGCTCATGGCACTGGACCAGGTGATTGACCAGGTCGAGCCGGCGATCTTCGTCTTCAAGGATTTTCACCCGTTCCTGAACAAGGCCAACTTCGCCGTCGTCCGCAAGCTCAAGGAAATCGCTCTCCACCTGAAGAACAGCCACAAGACCATCATCCTGATCGCGCCCGTCTTGGAAATCCCATCGGAGTTGGAGAAGGAAATCACCGTCCTCACCCACCCCCTGCCCACGCGCGACGAGCTTTCGGAGTTGCTCGACCGCATCATCGAGGACGTAAAGAAGTTCCCGCAGGTGCGGATCGAACTGGATGACGCGGGCCGTGACCGGCTGCTCCAAGCGGCGCTCGGCCTGACGCTCGGCGAAGCGGAAAACGTTTTCGCCAGGATTCTGGTGCAAGCGGAGCGGCTCTCCGCGGCGGACGTAAACGAAGTCTTTGCCGAAAAGCAGCAGATCATCCGCAAGAACGGCTTGCTGGAATACTACGCCACCGACGAAACCTTCGCCCACGTCGGCGGCCTGGCGGCGCTGAAGGACTGGCTGCAAAAGCGTGCCGCTGCCCTCACCAGCCAGGCGCGCGAGTTCGGCCTCCCCGCGCCGAAGGGCATCCTGCTGCTCGGCGTGCAAGGCTGCGGCAAGAGCCTGTGCGCAAAGGCAGTGTCGAGCCTCTGGCAACTGCCCCTGCTCCGCTTCGACATGGGCCGCATGTTTGGCAGCTTCGTCGGTTCGTCCGAGGAAAACGTGCGTCGCGCCATCGCCGTTGCCGAATCCGTCGCCCCGGCCATCTTGTGGGTGGACGAAATCGAGAAGGCGCTCGCCGGAACGCAAGGCTCTGGTGCGACCGATGGCGGCACGACCGCGCGTGTCTTCGGCACCTTCCTGACCTGGCTCTCGGAGAAAACCGCGCCGGTCTTCGTCGTGGCGACCGCGAATGACATCTCGCAACTGCCGCCCGAGCTGCTCCGCAAGGGCCGGCTCGACGAGATCTTTTTTGTGGACCTGCCGGACGCACACGAGCGCGCCGAGGTGTTCCGCATTCACATTGCCAAACGCGGACGCAATGCGGAGCAATTCGACCTCCCGGCGCTGGTCGCCGCCAGTGATGGCTTCAGCGGCGCGGAAATCGAAGAAGCCGTGATCAGCGGCCTCTACGAGGCGTTCTCCGCCCAACAGGAACTCACGACGGTCCACGTGCTGGAGGCATTGCGTCAAACCGTGCCGCTCTCGAAAACGATGGACGAGCAGATTAACCGGTTGCGGACCTGGGCCAACGGTCGCGCCCGCAACGCCAGTGGGCGGAAGACCGCCATCCCATAGTCGCCGACCGGTGGTCCGCAGTGGTATCGGATCGCCACCCAAACCCCCGTTTGCGGGGCGGACGAGCCATGTAACTTGTCTTTTCACTCCTTTGGCGTTCCCCGGGTTCAGGAGTCAATGTGCTATATCTCGCTTCAGGGAACTCTTTCCATGAGCCTCAACGACGTTCCCAAAGAATTCCTGAACGCTTTGAATCCCTTGGGAGGATTCCACAGCCCATGGGCCTCAGCGCATCGGCGTCTCGGCGCCGCCAGTTCTTGGAGGAAGAAGATCGCGGCGCTCTGCCGAGACGCCGCTACGGTTCAGGGGACCAAAGCGCGAAACTTCAACTGGCGGAAACCTCCCCATGAACCGCCCGGGCGCGGGCCATCTGCCTTGTTCCGCCGCAGCTTGATGCTACCGTTGGTTCGCATGCAACACCAAGTCCTGGCATCGTCAGCCGTGGCGCGTTTCGGCGTCGCGTTCTGTTTCTTGACCACCCTCGCCTGTCTGCACGCCGAGAACTGGCCCAACTGGCGCGGGCCCGCTTTCAACGGCGCCAGCCCCGAGCAAAACCTGCCCACGACATTCTCCAAGACCGATGGCGTCCGGTGGGTCGCCGACTTGCCCGGGCCCGCCGCCGCCACGCCCATCGTGTGGGGTGACCGCGTGTTTGTGAGTTCCACCGACGCCAAGGCCAAGACACTGGTGGCCATCGCGCTGGATCGCCGAACCGGGAAGCAGCTTTGGCAGCAGCAGGTGGGCGTGGGTTTCGGCAAGGACGACCGCAGCAACTTCGCCTCGCCCTCGCCCGTCACCGACGGCCAGCACGTCTGGTTCTACTACGGCTCGGGCGACCTCGCCGCGTTCGATGTGAACGGAAAGCCGGTTTGGGCGCGCAACATTCAAAAGGACCACGGCCCGTATGCCTTCCTGTGGACCTACTCGACCAGCCCGTTGCTGCACGATGGTCGGCTTTACATTCAGGTCCTGCAACGCGATGTGCCCGTCCAGGGCCGGGGCCGCACCGACGGCCCGAACGAACCCTACCTGCTCGCCATGGACCCCAAAACCGGCAAGGACTTGTGGCGGCACGTCCGGCCCAGCGACGCCGTGGCCGAATCGCGCGAAGCGTTCAGCACGCCTATCCCGTTCACTCACGCGGGACGCGCCGAACTACTCGTCGCGGGCGGCGACTGCATCACAGGGCATGACCCGGCCACCGGCAAGGAACTGTGGCGCTGGGGCACGTGGAATCCGACGCGCATCGGGCACTGGCGTCTCGTGCCGTCACCCGTGACAGGCGGTGACGTGGTACTGGCCTGCGCGCCGAAAGGCGCCCCCATCTACGCCGTGAAGGCCGGCGGCAACGGGACGTTGAAAGACGACGCCCTGGCATGGACCAGCCAGGAGCGGGAGGTGTCCACCGATGTCAGCACGCCGCTCTTTTACAAAGGCCGGTTCTACGTGGTGAACGGCGACCGGAAAACCATCTCTCGCGTGGACCCGGCCACCGGCAAGGCGGATTGGACCGGCGAACTCGGCCGGCGCGCGAAGATCGAGTCCTCGCCCACCGGCGCGGACGACAAGATTTACTTCCAGGACTTCCGTGGCGCGCTCTTCGTCGTGGCGGCGGCGGACGAATTCAAGTTGCTGCACGTGGCGGAGATGGGCGACGAAGGCGACGACCAACTCCGCGCCGCTGTGGCCGTGTCGCAGGGCAACTTGTTCATCCGCACAGGAACGAAGTTGTATTGTGTGGGGCGGTGAAATGTTGCGCCGCAGGCTTCAAGCCGCGCCAGGCGGAAGACTATCTGCTTGCTTCTCGACGACAACCGTTCGAACTCCGGCCCGAGCTTGACGGTTGTGTCGCCTATAGATTACACTGTGCCGGTGATCGAGCGCGACATCAAGAAGCTGGAGCTTCAGAGCGGACTTGTCCCGTTTGATGAGTGGTTCGATTCCCTTGGCGATCAGAGAATGCGGGCCGCGGTGGATGCCCGGCTGGCCCGAGTGCGCGCCGGAAATTTCGGCGATGCCAAGTCGGTGGGTGGAGGCGTGTTTGAGCTGCGGATTACTCTGGGGCCTGGCTTCCGCGTCTATTACGGACTGCACGGTCGGCACGTCGTGGTTTTGCTGGGCGGCGGCGAGAAGCACACCCAAGCCCGGGATATCCGCCGTGCGCAACAGTTGTGGCGGCAATTTACTGAATATGCGTCTAAAAAATTATCGGGATGACCTCTTGAGCCGACTTCGCGATCCGGAGTACGCCGCCGAATACCTCGCCCAAGTGCTGGCGGAACGCGACAACGAAGCCTTCCTCTTGGCGCTCCGCGATGTCGTGGAGGCTCGGGGCGGCGTGGGCGAATTGGCCGGTCGTGTCGGGTTAAAACGCCCGAGTCTTTACCGCATTCTTTCGAAGCATGGCAATCCCACGCTGGCAACTTTTCAAGAGATTCTGAAACCCTTGGGCCTGCGTGTTTCCGTCGCCTTGGACAAGGCGGCCTGAAGTCCGGCGCGTGATCCCGATGGGCGACGGAGGCGACAACCAACTCCGCGCCACTGTGGCCGTGTTGCAGGGCAACTTGTTCATCAGCACCGGAACGAAGTTGTATTGTGTGGGGCGATGAGGCGCATCATGGCTTGCCCGCGCAGCCGCCCCCTGTTTCACTCTCGGCGTGACGCTGCCCTACAAAGTCGCCACGCTGCTTTACTGCTTTAGCGAGCGGGACGAGGTGCTGTTGCTTGAACGCGCGCAGGAGCCAAATCTCGGCCTCTGGAGTCCGCCCGGCGGCAAACTGCATACGCACGACGGCGAATCGCCATACACCTGCGCCTGCCGCGAGGCGCGGGAGGAAATGGGTCTGGCGTTGTCGCCGGTGGACCTGCATCTCACGGGCCTCGTCAGCGAGCACGGCTTTCAGGGCAACGCGCATTGGCTGATGTTTCTCTTCGAGGCGAAGCGCCGGCTCACCGCGTTGCCGCCGGCTCACGCGGAGGGACGGTTCCAGTTCTTTCCGCGCGCGGCGCTGGCCGGCTTGAAGATTCCGCAAACGGACGCGGAGCGCATCTGGCCGTGGTTCTGGCTGCATCGGGGCGGCTTCTTCGCGGCGCACTGTCACTGCCATTCGGACGGACGGAACGAGTGGACGCTGGAGGAATCCATGCCTGCGTTCCTCGCCGATCCCCCATCGCAGATGGCAGGTCGCCCATTGCCAACCGCCGTTCGTCAATCGTAATTCGCAAACCCGATGGACGCCCCCATCATAGACCTGCACAGTGACGACTACTTCATGGGTGAAGCCTTGCGGCAGGCGCGGCGGGCGTTTGCGGCGGAGGAAGTGCCGGTCGGCACCGTCATCGTGCGCGAGGGGCTGATCATTGCCCGCGCGTTCAACCAAGTGGAGTTGCTCAAGGACGCCACCGCTCACGCCGAGATGCTGGCCATCACGCAGGCGGAGGAGGCGCTGGGCGACTGGCGGTTGAACGATTGCACGCTCTACGTGACGAAAGAACCGTGTCCGATGTGCGCCGGGGCGATTGTCCACGCGCGGCTCGCGCGGGTTGTCTTCGGGGCGAGCGACGCCAAGGCGGGCGCCGCCGGCAGCGCGTTGAATCTGCTGCAATTCCCGACGCTGAACCATCGCTGCGAAATTACGCCAGGGGTGCGAGAGCAGGAATGCAGGGAATTGTTGCGCGCGTTTTTTGCGGCACAGCGCGTGAAGACCAAAGCGGAGCGGCCGTTGAGCTGAGGGCCTTTTTTCCCCAAGCCACGCGGACACTCCGGACGCCCTGGCTGGGGGGATCCTGTGCGAGATCAACTGACCGACATCAGCGACACCTTGCCAATGTGCGCATGGCGCGCGGTGCCGCTGGCCTTGGGATCCAGGGTGGCGTGGCCATCCACAAAGAACACGTACTGATGGTGTCCGTGGTTCAACTGGAGTTGGAGGGTCCAGGCGCCGTCCGGCTGGCGGTTCATCGCGTGCGAGGTTTTGTCCCAGTGATTGAAATCCCCGGCGATGGTGACGTGCTGCGCCTTGGGCGCAAAGCAGGCGAAGTTCACCGGCTTGGCCATCTTCTTGGCCGAGTACCGGTTTGGCGAAACTTTCCACTCAATGTGCGAACGATGCATGTGATCCAGCCCTGACCTCTTCTCGCGCCCAAGCCAGCAGTTGGCCGCCGGACGCAGCGGCGCAAAGAACCAAAAGAACCTCCGCACGGCAATCCGAAAAGTCAAATCCGCAACGGCCCGAACAACCAGCGGTCGCTTACGCGCCGGTGGCCAGGCGGAGATGGGAAATCCGGAAGACCGCGCCGCGCGGCGAGTTGGCCTGGCACTCGATCTCCCAGCCGTGCGCGAGAACAATCTGCTGCACCACGGCGAGGCCCAGGCCTGTGCCTTTCTGCGTGGTGGTGAAGTAGGGCTTGAAGATGTCCGTGCGGTGCTCGGTGGGAACCCCGGGGCCATCGTCACGGATTTCCAACGTGGCTTCGGTCGTGCCGTGGCGGGTGGCGGTGACTTCAATCTGGCCGTTGCGCCCGACGGCCTGGGTGGCGTTGAGCAGCAGGTTGAACAACGCCTGACGCAGCAGTTGTTCGTCCGCTTCGATGACGGGCAGGTTCTCCGCCACAGTCATGCGGATGGCCTTGTCCTCCAGGTCGTGGCCCAGCGCGCGGACGACTTCGGCCACGGCGCTGTTGAGCGACACGTTCCCGCGGCGGACTTCGCGGGGCTTCGAGAAATTGATGAACTCGTTGAGTTGCGCGGTCACGCGGTCGGCTTCATCCACGATGCTGCGGGTCTTCTGGCGGATTTCCTCGGAGGCGTCGTCGCGCTTGGAGATCATCTGGGCGAGGCCGCGGATGATGTTTAACGGGTTCTTGGTTTCGTGTGCGAGGCCGGCGGCGGCGAAGTTCATTTCCTTGAGCCGGGTGTTCAACTCAGCGGCGCGCACCAAACGCAGTTCCAACTCGGCGGACTTGCCAAAGTTGCGCCACGCCAGCCCCAAGCCGACGACCGAAACCGACGCCAACGCGACGATGAACAGACGCAACCAGAGGTCGCGCCGGATCGCCGCCTGCATGGAGGTGGTGGGCAGCACAATGACGAAGCTGTGGACGCCCTGCTTCTGGATGGCCGCCTTGTATTCCGCCTCGCTCATCCAAAAGGGGCGGCCAAAGGGCGGGCGGCGGTCGCCCTCGCCCCGGCGGTCACCATCTCCGCGACGGCCCCGCCAGCGGGGCGGCTCATTGGTTTCTCCGGGACTCCCCGGCGGTGGGAGCGGCGGCGGCCCGACGGCCTGAAACTCGTTGCCTTCGCGGCGCCGGCCCTCATTCGGGGGCGCACCTTCGGGCGGCGGGCCCGCAGGACGGTTCGTCCCGCGCCGGAAGAGGTCACTCACGACGATGACCGGTTCGGTGCGCTCGCCATCCCGCGCGGGCGAGCCATCGGGATTGGCCACCTGGTTGGGGCCGAGTTCGACGAGATTCATCAGTGTGACGCTCCGGTCGGTCCAATACGCGGCGCCGCTGGGCAGCAACGTGGTCAGGTCGGCGGTGATGGGTTCGCCCACCGAGGCCACGACTTCTTCGGCGGCGTTGAGCAGCGCAATGGAGTTCACGTCGCCGGGTTTGATGAGCGGGCGGAGCGCGGGTTCGAGCCGCTCGCGCGGCACGACGCCGAAGAACCGCAGGGCATGCATGACGTTGCCGGCGGTGTTTGAGATGTCCTTGGCGCGATTGATCAACTCATCGCGCGCCGAGGCCCGCACGCGGACGTGCTCGAAACCCTGCCACACCAGGACCAGCAGCCAAAAGACCGCCAAGAGGCTGTAGAGGGTTCGCTCGCGGAGGGTCATGGGCGATCGGCGGGCTGAACGGTCCGGGCGGATTTCAGTTCTGCGCCTTGGCCGGCGGGGGCACTTCCTTGAACTGCGGCTCCATCGGCTCGTTGAGGTAACGGTTGAGTTCGTCCTTGCTGAAGGCCTTTTGGGTGCCCGCGGCTTTGCTGCGCTCGTTGGCCGTGTGCGCCGCCAGTTCGGACGGGCGCTTGACGATGCGCGGCGTGAGGAAGATCAGCAGCTCCTTCTTCTCGTCATCGGTGGTCTTGTGTTTGAACAGCATGCCCAGCAGCGGGATGTCGCCCAGCACCGGGACCTTCTTCTCCGACTTGCTTTTCACGGTTTGCATCAAACCGCCAATGACGACGGTTTCTCCGTCCGGGACGACGACCACGGTGTCGGCGGAGCGGACGTTGATGATGGGGGCGGTGGCGCTGGCCGCGCTATTTGTGCCGCCTGTCGCGAAGCTGACCGACGAGTCGGAAACCGACGACACTTCCGGTTGAACGATGAGCTCGACCATGCCCTCCGACGTGATGAAGGGCGTGACTTGGAGAATGATGCCCACGTCCTGGTACGTGATCGCGTTGCGCTGGTTGCCGAAGTTGTCATAGGTCACGCCGCTGATGAGGGGGACCTGCTGGCCAATGGTGATGGTGGCTTGCTGGTTGTTGCGGGCGAGGATGGAGGGCCGGGAGAGAATCTCCGTCTTGCCCGCCTTCGCCAGCGCGGCGAGGTTCACGTTGAGGTCCTCCCCCACCAGGCTGTAAAGCCCGCCCGACCCTGCGGTGGACCCCGCCCTCCGGGCGAGGTCGAAGGCGGTGGAGGCGGTGTTCTGCGAGCCGGCGGGCGTATTGAGCGCGCTCAAGGAACTGCCGCTGATGGTGTGCTTATACGTCCCGTCCACGCCGATGTCCGTCCCCTTCGAGTACGTGGCCTCCATGAAGACGCAGTGAATCAGCACCTGGGGTGTGGGGACGTCCAACTGCCGCACCACGTTGGTGATGTGGGCGGCGGTGTCCTCGTCCGCGACCACGATGATGCTGCGCGTCTCGGCGTCGTAGGTGATCCGCGCCTGGCCGATGTCCGTGCTGCTCGGATAGTCCGTGCTGCGCGAAGTGCTGCGGCGCGTGGTGGTGCCACCAAAGCCGCCGCCACCGAACCCGCCACCGCCAAACCCGCCGGGCTGCGCGTGCAGCGCGCATTCCATGAGCAGGCCGACCGTGAGCGCCAAACCCGCAAACCGCGTCAGTGTCATTTGTTTCATCGTCAATGTCCCTTTCGTATCGTCCGTGGATCGCGCCGGAGGTTTCTCATCTGCCGGTGCGCGAGGTGTTGTTCCCAAAGCCGCTGATCGAACTGTTGTTGCGATTGCCGGTGTTGCGGAGGTTGTTTTGCTGCCGGTTGCTCAACTGTGTGCCGGTCTGCTGGGAGGAACGCGACGAGTTGAAGTTGCCGCTGCTGGTATCGGTCGCGATCACCCCCTGCAATTCCTCCACCACCTCCTGCGGGTCGCGGTTCTCCACCTTGATGACATAGACCTTCTTCTTCTTGGCCGGGTCGGAGTCGAGTTCTTCAATGATGCTGGCAATCTGCGGCATCAAGTCGCGCGCGGCGCTGACAATCACCGAACCGGTACGCGGGTCGGCCACCGCCGTCACCCGGATTTGAAGCGCCTTGCGTGAGTTCCGATCAGTGGTGCCGGTGTTGCCGCCCGGGTTGAATCCCGGCGGCCCGCCTCCGAACATAAACCCACCCCGGAAGCCGCGGTTGCCGGACGACTGTTGCGTGGTGTCCGGAAACAAGCTGGTCAGTTGGTCCGCGGTCTCCTGTGGGTCCGCATACTTCAGCCGGAATACGCGCAGCTCGGTGATGTCGTCCACGTTCACGTCCATCTGGTTGACCAATTGGCGCACCAGCGCCATTTGATCCTCGGACGCGCTGACGACCAGCGAATTACTGCGGTCATCAGCCACGGCCACGACCTTGGCAGCGGCCATCCTTCCGGCCTGAGCACTGCCCCCGCTGTCGCCTCCGCGTCCTCCGCGGTCACCACCGAAACCGGGGAAGCCCGGGAAGCCGCCAAACCGGCGGTTGCCGCCCTGACTGCTGCTGGAGTCCTGCTGGAACAACTGCTGAACCACCGTGGCAAGGGTCGTGGCATCCGCGTATTGCAGCGGGAACACTTCCAGCGCGGAGGCGCTCACGCTCGCCGTATCCAGCGCCTTTACCAGTTGCACCATACGCCGGATGTTCGCCTTGGTGTCGGTGATGACGATGGCGTTAGCGCCTTGGTTCGCCGTCATCGAAGTGCCGTTGGGCATGAGCGGCTGCAGGGTGCTGATCAACTGACCTGCCTCGACGTTGTGGACATAGACGATCTGCGTCACGAGATCGCGCGTCGGCGGAATTGTCGTGTAGTCATTGTTGGGCACGCCGGCGACGATGTCCGTGTTCGACGAATCCACGACGTAGATGTTGAGGACATTGCCGTCCACCGTGGCGGCGTAATTGTGCTCGCCCAGCGCCTTGTGGAGGACCTGCACCGCTTCCAGACGGCTGACCGGCTGATTCGCCCAGACTGTGACCGCGCCTTTCAAGTCCACTTTGGAGTTCGCGCTGATGGTAAACCCGGCGGCCTCGCTGAGGTAGTCGAGCACCAGACTCAACGGGGCGTTGCGGAAGTTGAGCCGCAACGCCGGGGCCGCCGCGGCCCCGTTGCCGTTGCCGTTGGTGGATTGCCTCGCGAGGAAGGTCGTAAGCGAGATCGCGTTAGTGGACGAGCCAGCCGTGCCGCGGGTGCCTTGGCCGCGGATCGGGCGGGGTGATCTCAAGTCCGACGGCCGGTTGGTGTTGCCAGCCTCTCCGTTCAAGCCCTGCTGCGCCTCCACGACCGCCTGGATCAACTCGCCAACCATTTCCTGCGAGTCATCCGCGTTGGTTTCGCTGCCGCTGTTCTGCGTCGCGGGGGTGTTATTGCGCTCGGTGGGGTCATTCTGTTCCTGCGCCAAGGCGCCGAGCCCCAGCGTCGCCGCTGCGAGCACTACGATGAGTCTGGGAATGTTCGTTTTCATGGAGCTTGTTCGTTTCAGTCTCGTTCTCGTCGTTCCATCAGTCGTTTCAACACTTCGGCGTCATCGGCCCCTGAACTGGAACCGCCCGCCGCCGCCCGGTTCGCCGCACCGGAGCCGCGATCCCGGTCATCCCGCCGCCGTGATCGCGAGGAATCATCGTCGTCGTCCCGGCGCGGGGATCCGCCGCTGCTGCTCGCCACCGCATCGCCCCGCCGCCATGCGCCTTCGTCTTCGCGGCGCATCGCGGCGCCCACGGCCAAATCCGTGATCTGGCCGTCCGCCTCTAATCTCACGCCATCCGCCAGAATGTCCACCAACTTGTGACCGGCGATGATCCCGTCCGGCTTGAGCACCTTGGTCAGTTCCGAACTCGACCCCTCGAAAAAAGCGAACGCGCCCTTGTCGTAGGCGAGGGTGCCGACGAGCGTGAAACTCTCCACCCGCGGCGCGCGCCGGGAGGAGAGCCGCACCTGCCCGCCCGACCGGTTTGCGTTGAAAATGTTCCGTTCGCTGACGATGCGAAAAGCCGACTCATCCAGCCGTGACGGCTCGGGGGACGCGACGACGCCCCTTGGTGATGCATTCGTTGCCGGCGTGGCAACTGGTGTCGCGTCGTTTGTGCTCTGCGCACTGGCGGCCAGACTGGCCGAGATGCACAGCGTCATCGCCAGCCAGGACAGGCAGCGGGCCCGCCCAAACGCAGAAACGCAGAGAACGCGGAGAAGCGCGGGGAACCGAAGACTCTGCGAAGCACTGCGTCTTCTGAGTCTCCGCGTCAATAAAAACGCGCGATACGCAGAGATTCCCCGAGGCTCGCACGAATTGAAAACCCGCGCCATGCTCCTCGAAGCTTGTGAGCCGGCGGCCTTCACGCCGTCCCCCTTACACCAACCAGTTGTCCCTGTCGCGTTCATCGTTTCCCTTGCTTTGGCGGGTTCAGCAACAGTCCGCTCACCTGGATGACCAGCCCCAACTGCGAGCCCTCGGTGTTGCGCGAGGTCAGCTCCATTGAGTCCACCTTGACCCCAAGGGGATCGCGTTCGATCTGCCACAGAAACCGCGTGATGGCCGCGAGGCTGCTCGCCACGTCGGCGCGGCACTCCAGCGTTTTGTAGTCGTCTTCGGATTCCTTCCATTGGGGGCGAATCGAACTCACCGTCACCTCCCCGGCCTGCGACCAGCGCTCGAAGGCCTTGAGCATCTGGCTTTCAGCTTCCGACCTGGCGGCGGGCAGGGTGTTGCGGCGCATATTGTTCCATTGCTCCGTCAGGACCTGCTCGCGCTTCAGCGTCTCCGCACCGTCGCGCACGTCTTCCTTCAGTTTGGCAATGCGGGCCGCGCGGGCCTTCCAACTGGTCGTCAGCGGGGTGAACACCAGCTTGTCCGCGATGAACAAGCCCACCAGCGCGATGGCCAGGACTGCCAGCAATTGTTGTCGTTTGTTCAGGTTCATTGTCCGCCCGGGCCTCTCCATTGAAAGTTAAACGTAAACTCCAGCGGTGTGTTGCCCCGCGTCATCTCGATGTGGACGTCCGAAATCTCCCGCGCCTTGCGCAGCTCGTCGAGCGTCTTGATGAGCGCCTCGCGGTTGCGGGCCGTGCCGGAACAGGTCACGCGCGCCGGCTCGCGCAGTTCCACGGTCTTGGCCGAGACCGCGCCGTCCTGCGGGAAGGCCTCCGTCATGCGTTTCAAGATGCTCAACGTCCGCACCGACTCGTCGAACCATGGCCGGTAGCGGCGAATCTGATCCCGCATTTGCGTCAACTCCACCACCTTGGGCTCCATCGCTTTCCACTTCGCCTCCCAATGCCAGATGATGAACTGCTGCGCGAGGAAGGCGAGGGCCACGAGGAGCGCCACCGCGCCCGCGGCGGCCCCGGCGTAAGCCAGCTTGCCGGACGAGTAACGGTCGGAGAACTGTTTCCACGCGCTGATCTTCGGCGGCAGGAACTCCATGCCCGGCACCCCGGCCAGCCGCCGCACCGCGACGCTGAACGCCGCCGAGATGGCCGTGTTGCCGGGAACCTTGATGCCGTGCTCCCGGACCGCGTGGTCGCGGGTGTGTTCGATCCGAAGGCCCCAGTCCGCAGCCGGTTCGCGCAACTCTTCGGCAAGCTGCGTGGCCGCCTCGCTCCGGCCCAAGACCCGCAACCGCTTCAACTCTTCGCGAACTGGCGCTGGCAACTGACCCAAGGTGATGCGCAACTCGCGGGCAATGTGTTCGATCTGCAGTTCGCGCGTCGCGCCGACCTGCTCATAAGCGCCGTCCAGCGTGCGGAGTGCCGCCAGGCCGCCCCCACAGGAGATCTGCATGCCCACAGTGCTGTCGCCGGGCAGGAGGGTGAGCGTGCCATCCTCGGGGTCCGTCGGCTGCAGGGCAGTCAGGCCCAGCGAGAAAGTCACGGGGCGGAGTTGCGCCGTTTGGAGCACCGCCTCCAGCCGGGTCACGTGCTCCCGGGGGATTCCGACCAGCGTGGCGAACTGCGTGCCATCGCCGGTGCGGAACCGCGAATGCGCCAACATGAGATCGTCCGGGCTATACGGAAAGCCGCGCTCCGCCTCGATTTGCAGGAAATCCGCCACGTCTTCCTCGGGGATCTCCGGCAGCTTCACCGTGAGCGTGAGGGCCCAGTTCAACGGCAGGCAGACCGCGCACCAGCGCTCGCGGATTTGCTCCGCGTCCAGTTGCTTGCGGATTTCGCGCCCGGCCAATTCGACTTCGGCCGTCAGGGGGTCGAGCGAAAGCGACGCCGAGAAGGACTTCCTTACCTCGACCGAGCCGTTGGTGCGGCGCACCCATGCGCCATCCAGCCGGCTACCGTCGAACGCCAGCCCGAGCAGCGACGTGCCGGGCTGCCGGTTCCAAAATACGAGTTTGTTCACGTCAATCATGGCAACTCAATTCATGCGCGCAGGGGCATGCGTCAATGTGCCGCCGTGCGTCCCGCCGGCAGAACCAATCTCTGCTCCCGAAGAATGATTTCGCGGCGCAGCGCACGGCAGTACGCTCGTGGCTGCGACGTTCCACCCAGCAAATAGGATGCGCGTGTTCGGGCTCATCGTTTCTCCCTTGCGGCGAACACTTGCGCCCGGAGGTCCTTGCCCAAGGCCCAGCCAAGATGCGTGAGGTCCTGCCGGCGCAAGATGAGCGCGTTGCCCTCGCTGGTGTCGAACACGAACCGCACCCGCTGGTAGCCGCGATGGTGATGTCCCAAGGCCACCACGTCCGCCGTGTATTGATAGCTGCGCGTCGTGATGTACGGGCCGGCCGTCAGGGCATTCGTGTCCCCCACGACATTGGCCACCCAAGCGACCGTGGCCAGCTTCGACGGATTGGATTCCCGATACGAAATCATCTGCGACGCGTAGTCCAAGCCGATGCCCGGAATGCACTCCAGCACGGGCTCGCTGGCCGTGTTCACGTTCACCAGCCCGTCCGTAAAACTGTTGGTGGTCGCCGTGAGATAGTCGGCCACCTGGGCGAATTCGTCCTCGGTCATGCCGCTCTTCAGGTAAAACTCCATCAAGCTGCCCATTTGGGGGGTGGTCGAACCACCGCCCCCCGCGCCGCCGCCGGCACCTCCGCCACCACCTCCACCGCCACCTCCGCCGGTCTGGAAAAGCTGCTGCATGATTTCCGTCACGCGTGACTGGCTGAAGGCGGTTTCCAGCAATGCCTGCACGTCCGCCTGGGTGTTGATGTTCGTGCCCACCGCCGGTTCCCGGCTGTAAACGGTGAAGTACTCCATCAGCCCGCGATCCAGCCGGCCGTCGCGATTGTCGTAGGGTGGGGAATTGTCGCCGTCGTTCTCATTCGCGTCGAGGATGCCGTTCAGGTTCGCGTCCTCGCCGTAGAGGATTTCCGCCGTCATGCCATACACCAACCGCAACTCCTCCACCGACTCGAAGGGCGCGTTCTTCGCCTTGTAGGGCTGCGTCAGCCGGCTGTAGGTTTCGTCCTCCGCGCCGCCGTTGGTGGAGATGGTGCTGTCGGAGTCCCGCCAATCCATGATCGCGCCGGCGAGCTCCAGCGTCATGCCGGGAAGGTATTGAATCAGGTCCGCGGTCAGCCACGGGGCGTTGAGATTGATCTTGGAGGCTTCGTCCACCAGGCCGAAGGCCGGCGTCGTGAGATTGATGGCCCAGTCGTTCGTGTCGCGTCCGATCAGCCAGAACGTGGCGTCGCCCACCGGCACGGCGTCCGCATAATAATCAATCGGATCCGGCAGGTAACCCGGATAGGCCACCGTGGTGAGGATGTTGCTCAGGTAGCGGGCCGCGCCGTCAATGGCCTGGCCGGCCTCCGTTGCGGCCACGCGGTTGTCCGCGGCGCGCAACTCCAGGCTCATCGAATGCGCGAAGTAGAGCGTCAGCGCCACCAACCCGAACGCGATCCAGAGCACGATGATCAAGAGCGAGCCGCGCTCACCACGCCGCAGGTCTGCTGCCCGCCGCGCCGCCGGACTGCCAGCCGGAGCGCGGGTCACGCGAAGCGTCTTGGAGTGCGGCAGCTCTCTGCCGCTTTGGCTGGCGCGCCCGAGAAGCGGCGGAAAGCTGCCGCACTCCGAGACGCAGGCGCGCCCTGGTGCGCTCCAGATCGAGAGCCTCATAGCTCACCTCCCGTGGTTGCCATGATCTCCGCCCAGACGTTGGTGCGCGCCAGTACGGGAAGGATCACGACGAGTTCCACCGGAGCGGGCGTGCCGGCCAGCCGGTTCTCGTGGTGGAGATACAACTGCACCTTGATCGCTTTAGGCAAATTGTTGGTCAGGCCCGTGGCGGAGTCCATGGCCGTCGAGTCCCAATTATCGTCCCAGGCCGTGCCATTGTGGAACTGGAAGGAGATCGCGTCCACGCCACTCATCAGGAACTGGTCGTCCGTCTCGTCCTGCGAAACGGGGAGCAGATTGCGCGCGACCGAGCGGAACAGGTCCATGCCAGGGCGGTTCTCGTCCGGCTTGGCCAGAGAGTAGGAAACCCGCTCGATCTCACCCCAAGGAGCGGAGTCATCCACAATGCCGGCGGCGGTAAAGAACAGCGGCCCGCTCTGCCGCCGCAGCAGCCCGGAGAGGCTGACGCCGCTGGCGTTGGTCGCAATGGTGGGCCGGCTCTGCAGCGAGCCGGAGAGCGGGGTGCCCGGGGGCACGATGTTGGCGAGATCGCGCTTGATGATGGCGAGCGTCTGTTGCAGCGGGAGGGAGCGCTCGATGGCGTCCGTGGTGCGGTTCCGCAGTTTGAACGCGCTGAAGAAGACCGTATGGACCGCCGCCAGCACGATGGCGAAAACCGCGACGGCCAGCAGCAGTTCCAGCAGGGTGAACGCCTGGCGGCGAAATCCGAAACCCGAAACCCGAAATCCGAAAGAAGTCTGAAACCCAAAAGCCGAAGAAGCCACCTGCGCTGCCGACGTTCGGGCTTCGAGCTTCGACATTCCTTCGAGTTTCGAGTTTCGAGTTTCGAGTTTCATCGCATCACTGCGTCGCATCCACCAACGTGCTGACCTGCACGTCATAATCCTGTCCCTGCACCGGCACGGCGACGCGGACCGTCAACAGACGCATGGCGCCATCCACGCTCCACGGTTCGGACTCCAGAACCCAGGGATAGCTTTGCAGCCCTTCGTAGATCGTGCCTTTGGTGGAGGACGATTGCCATTCGCCGGTCACGACCAGTTCATTCAGCTTGCTTTCCGCGAGCCGGGCGGCCAGCGCCTTCCGTTCACTCACCACGCCCGCCCGGCTGGCGATCTGCAAGCCCTGCATCGCCACCGGAATCACGATGGCCATGAACAACATCGCCGCGAGCACCTCCGCCAAGGTGAAGCCGCTTTCTGGAATGGCGATTGACCGAGGACCGGGGAATCGGCGAGACGACGAACCGGAGCGACAGAGCAGCAAGCTGTCTCGCCGTTTCCCCGCGTCGCCGTTTCCCCACTTCACGTTTCGGACCTCGATCTTCATTCGTCGTTCGCCATTCGTCATTGCCCCCGTCTGCCGGCTTGAATCTCATAGTTCAAACGGTTGCGGCTCTGCGCGACCCATAGTTCGGCGTCCTTGCCCTGACGAAACATCACCGCTTCCGGACTGCTCAGGCTGACGAATCCGTCGGGATTGAAATGCAGCAGGTAGAGCCCGCTGGTGTCCAACTTCTCATTCTTGAACGACGCAGTCCGGTTGGCGAACGACGCCTCCGCCGAAAACCGCGCGTCAATCTCCAACGTCGTGTCCATCGCAAACTCCAAAGCACTCGGGTCGTCCTCGACGTAAGATTTGTCGGCGTTCAAGCCGTAGTTGCGCTGTTTCGTGTCCAACCAGACCACCATGGGCACGCCTTCCGAGACCGCCCGGCTTTGCGCGGCGCGGGTCAACGCCAAAAACCGCCGCGCCTCGGATTCCAGTCCCCGGCCTTTGAAGAAGCGGGACAACGCCGGCGAAGAAACCGCCAGCACGATCGCCAGCAGCGCCAGCACGAGGATCAACTCGATCAGCGTGAACCCCGCCCGGGTCGCGGCGCCGCGGCAGAGCGCCGCAGTCTGGGCAAGTGACCCTTGGCGGCGCTCCGCCGATTCGCCGCGACGCCGAGTTGTTAGGCCGGTAGTCACGATTACTTCCCAAGCTGCCAGTTGGTGACATCGTCCTCGGTGCCCTCGCGACCATCAAAGCCCATGGAGGAGATGTCGTACGAATTGACATTATGCTTGCCCGGGCACTCGTAGAGGTAAGGCCGGCCCCAGGGATCGTTCGGAATTCCGCCTTTTTCTTCGAGATACGGCCCGCGCCAGTTCTGGGCATCGTTCGGTTTCTGGATGAGGGCCTGCAAGCCGTCCTTGCCGCGCGGGTAATAGCCGTTGTCCACCTCGAACGCGCTGAGCGCGGTGGAGAACGCGGCGATCTGCGTGCGGGCCGCCGTCTGCCGGGCCTGTTCGCCGCGGTTGGCGAACTTCGGCACGACAATGGCCGCGAGGATGCCCAGGATCACCAGCACCAGCAGCAGTTCGATAAGCGTGAAGGCCGACGTGCGGTGGGATCGGATTCTGGATTTTGGATTTCGGATTTGGAGTCTCATGGTTCGTGAAACAGGTTGCGTTCTATTTGATGTAATCCTGCAAGGTGAAAATGGGAATGACCATGCCGATGAAGATGGTGCCGATGAAAGCCGCGATGAAAAACAGCATCAGCGGTTCGGCCAGGGCCACGGCGGTCTTCAGTTGGCGGTCGAGGTCGCCCTCCGTGACGTTGGCAATCCGCACCAACTCGGCGTCGAGCTTCCCGCTTTCCTCGGCCACGGAGATCATCTCCAGCACGGAGCCGGGAAAGAGCGTCCGGCACTCGGCCAGACTCACGCCCAGCGCCTTGCCTTCCTTCACGAGGTCAATGGAGTTGGACACCGCGTCCACGAGAATCTGGTTGCCGATCGAACGGCGGGCGACATTCAGCCCGTTGATGAGCGGCACGCCGGCGCCGAGGAGCGTGCCTAGCATCCGGCAAAACCGCGCCATGGCGAATTGGGCAACCAGATGGCCAATGACCGGCACCCGCAGCATCGCGCCCTCCCACGCACGCCGGCCCACCGGCGAAACGATCCAAGCCCGGGCGAGCAACACCGCGATCACCACCACCACCGCGACCAGCAAGCCGTAGGAGCGCACCACGTCGCTCGCGCCCACGATCAGTTGCGTTAGCAACGGCAGCTTCGCACCGAAGCCGCTGAAGAGCGTCTGAAATCGCGGGATGAAGAACGTCATCAGAAAGATCAACACCCCCAGCGCCAGCAGGAGCAGAATGCTGGGATACAGCAGGGCCGTCATCACCTTGCTGCGCATCTCCTTCTCGCGCGCCTGGAAATCGGCGATCTGATTCAGCACCACGTCGAGAAACCCGCCGGTTTCGCCGGCCTCAACCATCGCCACATAGACTTTCGGAAACGTGTCCGGCGACTTGCCCATGGCATCGGCCAGCGACATGCCGTCCACGACATAATCGTGAACTTCCTTCCACTTGGCCTTCGCCGCGGGGTTGGCGGCTTCCTTCTGCAGAATCACGAGCGCCCGGCTCAACGGCACACCCGCCGCCAGCAGACTGGAGAGCAGCCGGGTGAAATTCTCCAAGACCCGCGCGGTGATGCGCCCCGCGCCGAAGGAAGACCTCCGATCAGACGGGGCCGACAAGTCCGACGAGTCCGACGGCGGCGCCGCAACCGCCAGCTTCTTGGCTTTGCCATTGATGCCTTCCCTAAGACTGATGGGCCGCAGGCGTTGCCCCTCGATTTGCCGGAACGCCTCCGCGCGCCCACCGGCCTCGATCTGCCCTTCAGCGATCTTGCCCTCGGCGGTCAACGCTTTGTATTGGAACGTGGGCATGGCTGCTACATGAAAAACTCCACGTAAAGGCGCGGAAAAAGCGAAGGGGCACAGCGCGGCTGTTGCCGCGGCCAAATCCGAAATCCGAAACTCGAAAGTCGAAACAAACCCGAATTCCGAATGCCGAAATTCGAAACGGACTGTTCTCGGACAGCCGTGCGGAGGACACAGCACGGCGGTGCCGCGACCCAAACGGAGCGCGGACGATGCTGTCCGCGAGTGCGCGCGACCTTGCATGGGCGGACAAGAATGTCCGCGTTCCTCCATGTTCTCTGTGTCTCTGCGTTGGGCGCTGGCGTTCTCATTCTCTTTACGGTCGCTTCAGCGCAATGCTGTGCGGCGCGCTTTCCGCCAATTCCTCTTCCGTCTTGTCCATCGTCAACGCCACTTCCTTGGCGGTGGTCACGCTGAGGACTTCGTCCACGGTCGTCACGCCGAGCCGCACCAACCGCCAGCCATCCTCGGCCAGCGTCTTCATGCCGGCGCGGCGGGCGGCGTCGCGGATTTGATCAGTGGAACCGTTGCGCAGACAAATCTGGCGGATTTCGTTGTCGGAATCCATCCACTCGAAGATCGCCCGGCGGCCAAAGAAGCCCGTGTTGCGGCACTCGCGGCAGCCGACGGACCTGTAAATCGTGGTTTCGGGCGGGATGCCAAGCTGCACTTTCAAGGCCTGGGCCGTGGGGGAATCATCCACTTGCTTGCACTCTTTGCAGAGCACGCGCACGAGCCGCTGGGCGAGCACGGCCTCCAGTGAGGACGCCACGAGGTAGGGCTCAACGCCCATGTCCACGAGCCGGGTGACGGCCCCGGGGGCGTCATTCGTATGCAACGTCGAGAAGACCAGGTGACCAGTCAGCGACGCCTGCACCGCGATTTGCGCCGTTTCCTTGTCGCGGATTTCGCCGACGAGGATTACGTCCGGGTCGTGGCGCAGGATCGAGCGCAAGCCGCGCGCGAACGTGAGGCCCGCTTTCTCCGAAACTTGAATCTGGTTGACGCCCTTGAGTTGATACTCGACCGGGTCTTCAATGGTGATGATCTTGCGGTCGGAGTCGTTGATCTCGTTGAGCGCGGTGTAGAGCGTGGAGGTCTTGCCGCTGCCGGTCGGGCCGGTGACGAGAATGATGCCGTGCGGCAGGCCGAGCACACGTTGGAAGCAGCGGTACTCGCGCGGGTCCATGCCCAACTCACCCATGCCGCGAAGCGTGGAGTTCTGGCGGAGCAACCGCATCACCACCGCCTCTCCGTGTAGCATCGGGATCACCGAGACGCGGATGTCCACCTCGGCGTCGTCCACGCGAATCTTGATGCGGCCGTCCTGTGGCAGGCGTTTCTCGGCGATGTTGAGGTGGCTGAGAATCTTGACGCGCGACACGATGGCAGGCTGGAAGCGTTTCAACTGCGGCGGCACCGGCACATCCTGCAACACGCCGTCAATGCGGTAGCGGATGCGAAACTCGTCCTCAAACGGTTCGAGGTGAATGTCCGACGAGCGCAGTTGCAGGCCGTCGCGCAGGACTTGGTTGACAAACTTGATGATGGAGGCGTCTTCGGCCGCGCTGTCGAGGTCGGTGTCTTCCAGCTTGTCTTCGTCCACCACCTCAAATGGCTTTTCCTCCTCCAACGTGCCGATGGTGTCCGCGCCCACGCCGAGGCGTTTCTTCATCTCGCGCTGGAT
>CAZJTM010000020.1:0-46418 GCA_964548925.1 uncultured Verrucomicrobiota bacterium
GGATCGCCATCTGACCGAGCCGAATGGCAGGGGCGAATACGCGCCCTACATCGAGATCATGGCCGGGGTCTATACCGACAACCAGCCGGACTTCAGTTTCCTCCAGCCCGGCGAAACCAAATCCTGGAGCCAGTTTTGGTATCCCATTCAGAAGATCGGCCCGGCGCAACACGCGAACGTGGACGCCGCTGTTTCTCTCCGCAGCCACGGACGTGGAGACATGGAGATTGGCGTGGTCGTCACTCGCCGGTTAGAGCACGCTAGAATCACCTTGAACACAACCCTCCCGCGGCAGACCACCGGTGCGGCGGGAGCAAGGAGTCGGGGGCTTCCCCCCGTGCTGGCCCGTTTCACCCGCAGCCTTGCACCCGGCAAACCGTTTCTGGCAGAGGTCAAGCTCCCGCGCGGGGTGGCGGAAACCAACGTCGCATTGCGCGTGACGGATCGAGAAGGCCGCGAAGTCATCGCCTTCTCTCCGCAACCGCCGGCAAAGGGCAACGTCCCCGCGCCCGCCACCGAGCCGCCCGCGCCCGCCGACGTGGCCAGCGCGGACGAGCTCTACCTCACCGGCCTGCACTTGGAGCAATACCGCCACGCCACGCGCTGTCCGACGCTCTATTGGCGGGAGGCGTTGCGGCGCGACCCGGGCGACGCGCGCTGTCACAACGCACTCGGCCTTTGGCATCTCAAGCGCGGCGAATTCGCCGCGGCGGAGACGCACTTCCGCAAAGCCATCGCGCGCCTGATCCGGCGGAATGCCAATCCGTACGACGGTGAGCCGTTCTACAACCTGGGCTTGTGCCTCCGCCACCAGCTCGATGCCACCGCCGATCTGGAATCTCAAATCTCAAATCTCACATTCTCCGAGGCGTATGGCGCGTTTTACAAGGCCACGTGGAATCAGGCCTGGGCCTCCGCCGGCTACCACGCGTTGGCGGAAATGGACTGCCGCCGCGGCGACTGGGCGGCGGCCTTGGATCACCTGAATCGTTCGCTGTGCTTCAACACGGAGAACACCCGCGCCCGTGACCTGAAGGTCATCGTCCTCCGGCGCTTGAAGCGCGCGGACGAAGCCGGCGCCCTCTTGCGCAATACGCTCGCCCTTGATCCGTTGGACTGGTGGGCGCGGCATTTGAACGGCGAGCCGCTGACGTGCGATCTCCACACCGCGCTCGACCTCGCCCACGATTGCGCCCGCGCGGGCCTCCACGTCGAGGCCATCGCGCTGCTCAACCGGTGCTTGGCCGGAGCAGCCGCTGGCTCGCAACTCGGATCGCCGCCTGCCGCTGACACCGCGTTGCCCGATCAGAATTGGGGCGCGCGGCCACTCGTGTGCTACACGCTCGGTTGGCTGGAGTTGCGTCGTGGACAAACCCACGCCGCCCTCAAGCAGTTCCACCGCGCTGCCAGGTTATCGCCGGACTATTGCTTCCCCGCGCGGCTCGAAGAGATCGCCATTCTTGAATCCGCCATGCGCGCCAACCCGCGCGATGCCCGCGCGCCGTATTACCTCGGCAACCTGCTTTACGACCGCCGCCGGCGTATGGAGGCAATCCGCTTGTGGGAGCGGGCGGCACAACTCGATCCCGCTTTTTCGGTCGTGTGGCGCAACCTCGGCATCGGTTATTTCAACGTCCTGAACCAACCAGCGAAGGCGTGCCGTGCTTACGACCGGGCGTTCCGCGCCAACCCGCGCGACGCCCGGTTGCTCTTTGAGCGCGATCAGCTCTGGAAGCGGCTGGGCGTGACACCGGTCCGGCGGCTGCGCGAGTTGGAGCCGCGCCGCGACTTGGTTCGGCAGCGCGACGATTTGAGCATCGAGTTGTGCGCGCTCTACAACCAGACCGGACAGCACGACAAAGCGCTGGCCCTGGTCAGCCGTCGTCACTTTCAGCCGTGGGAAGGCGGTGAGGGCGGTCCGCTCGGGCAATGGGTGCGCTCGCATTTGGCGCTGGGGCGTGCGGCGCTCCAGGGCGGGGTGGGACCGGCATCTTGCCTGTCACCAAACGCCAAGCGCCGGGCAGGCGCAGCCGACAGGCAGGAAACCTGTTCCACGACGGCCGCCGCCCATTTCCAAGCCGCGTTGACCGCCCCACCCAATCTCGGCGAGGCGAAGCATCTGCTCGCCAACCAGAGTGACATCCACTATTGGCTCGGCCGCGCGCTCGCGGCGGGCGGCGATGCCCCGCGCGCCCGACAGCACTGGCTTGCCGCCGCCACGTTCAAAGGGGATTTCCAGGAGATGAGCGTCCGCGCCTTCAGCGAAATGACGTATTACTCCGCATTGTCCTGGGAGAAACTCGGTCAGCGCGCCAAGGCGAAGAAGTTGTTTCGCGACCTGCTGGCCTACGCTCAGAAACTTTCGAAGACGCCGGCGAAGATTGATTATTTCGCCACGTCGCTGCCGACGCTGCTGCTCTTCGACGACGATCTCCAGTTCCGGCAGGAAACGACGGCGTTGTTCCTCCAGGCGCAAGCCCGGCTGGGCCTCGGCCAGCGAGCACGCGCCATGACGCTTCTGCGCACCGTCCTCGGGCGCGACCCGAATCACGCGCTCGCCGCGGATTTGCTGCGCGAGTTCGCAGGCCAACCCGGCTCTTTGGACGCCGCCAGATCCGGCCGTCACGAAAAACCAAACCGCCGTCGCCGGCTTGACCTGCTGTTCCGATCCGCATAGACCTCCCACCACAAATCAATCGTCGCATGAAAACCCAAGTCCGACCTTCCTTCCTCCACACTCGCGCGCTGGCCCTGACCGCCGCGCTCTGCATGCTTGCCGCCACGCACGCCGCCGAAACAGTCTGGCTCGATTCGCTCGACCTCACCAAGATGTCCGCTGGCTGGGGCAAGCCGCAGGTCAACCGCTCCATGCGCGAACAACCACTGTCACTCGGTGGGAGGAAGTTCGAGCGCGGCGTCGGAACACACGCGAACAGCAAGTACCGACTCGACCTCGCAGGCGGCACGGAGAAATTCGAGGCCACCATCGGACTGGATGACGCCGCGAACGGCCCCGGCTCGATCGTCTTTCAAGTCATCGCCGACGGGAAAAAACTGTTCGACTCCGGCGTGATGCGCACGAACACGCCGGCCAAGACGGTGTCCGTGGATTTGCGCGGCGCGAAGACGCTGCTGTTGAACGTGACCGACGCCGGCGATGGCGGCGCGTACGACCACGCGGATTGGGCGGAGGCGCGCTTCACCGTGTCCGGCGCGAAACCGGTGCCCTTTGTCGCGCCCCCTGAAGTCGCCTACCTGCTCACGCCCAAGCCCGGCGCCACCCCGCGCATCAACGGCCCGCTCGTTTATGGCGTGCGCCCGGGGAATCCGTTTCTCTACCGCATCCCCGCGCAAGGCGAGCGCCCGATGACTTTCTCGGCGAAGGGTCTGCCCAAGTCGCTGCGCCTAGACGAGCAGAAGGGCATCATCACCGGCACGAACCCGGAGCGCGGCGATTACCAAGTGACGTTTACGGCGAAGAACAAACACGGCCGCGACCGCCGCGGCTTCAAGATCGTCAGCGGCGACACGCTGTCGCTCACGCCTTCGATGGGCTGGAATCACTGGTACGCGCATTACGACCGCATCACCGACGCGATGATGCGCGAGGCGGCGGACGTGATGATCGCCAGCGGCATGGCGGATGTGGGCTATCAATATGTGAACATTGACGACTGCTGGATGAACGCGGAGAAGAACAAGGATCCGCAGCGCAATGGTCCGTTCCGCGACGCCGCCGGCAATCTGATTCCGAACAACTATTTCCCCGACATGAAAGGTCTGGCAGATTACATCCACAGCAAGGGCCTGAAGGCCGGCCTTTACACGTCACCCGGGCCGAAGACCTGCGCCGGTTTCGCCGGCGCATGGCAGCACGAGGCGCAGGACGCGAAGCAGTTTGCCGATTGGGGATTTGATTTCCTCAAATACGACTGGTGCAGCTACGGGGGCATCGCTCCGAACCCGCCTTCGCTCGACGACATGAAGAAACCCTACATCCTCATGGGCAACCTGCTGAAGCAACAATCGCGCGACATCCTGCTGAACCATTGCCAATACGGCATGGGCGAGGTGTGGAAGTGGGGCGCGGAGGTCGGCGGACAGTCATGGCGGACGGCGGGCGATCTGGGGTTCGAGCTGGACCGCATCTTCGAAGTCGCGCTGAAGAACTGCGAGCATCGCGACTATCAGCGGCCCGGCGCTTGGAACGATCCGGACTACATTCAGATCGGTTGGATCGGCAGCGCCCACAGCGGCGGCCTGCCCGCGCCCTGCCCGCTCACCCCCACGGAGCAGTACTCCTTCATGTCCCTCTGGGCGCTGATGGCCAGCCCCATCTTTTACAGCGGCGACATGTCGAAGCTCGACGAGTTCACGATCAACGTGCTCTGCAACCCGGAGGTGATCGAAGTGAACCAAGATCCGCTCGGCCAATGCGCCCGGGTGGTCAGGTTCGACGACGACACGTTCCTCATGGTGAAAGACCTCGCGGACGGCACGAAAGCCATCGGCCTCGGCAACAAGGGCGAGGAGCCGGTGACCCTCACCGCGAAGTGGAGCGACGTGGGTGTCAAGGGGAAGCAACGCGTCCGCGACCTGTGGCGGCACCAGGACCTCGGCAAGTTCGACGGGGAATTCAAGACCGAGGTGCGGCGGCGTGGTGTGGTGTTGCTCCGCGTGGGAACACCCAGGTAAAACGGCCTTTGCCGGGTGGGGCATTCTGGCTCCGCGCTTGCGTCGGCGGGCGATGGCCGTTAGCGTCGCCTCCAGCGTCATGGGTCTGGAACTTTTGCCCGACGATGGTGTTGTCCCGGCTGAATCGGCGGCTCCCCGCCGGGCGGAGGGATTTCCCGGCCAGCGCATTGTGGTCCTGCCGCGGCCGGTTGTCGCCCGCCTCTCCACCGAACCGCTGCTCGCCCGGCTGCTTCCGACGGACATCGGCTTCTATCCGCACGCCCGCGGCCACTACTTCGAGCGCCCCCGCGGCGCGGACCAGGCCATTTTCATTTACTGCCGCAAGGGACACGGCTGGTGCGAGCTTCGCGGCGAGCGAGTTGCCGTGGGCGAAGGCGAGTTGCTGGTGGTGCCCGCCGGCGAAGCGCATCGGTACGGCGCCGCCGAGCCCCAGCCGTGGACGATCTGGTGGTTTCACGCCACAGGCAGCGATGTCGGCCCGCTCCTGGGCGAACTGGGCGTCCGGCCCGAGTCGCCCGTGCTCTTCCTGGGCGAAGACCCACGGTTCCCGGCGCTGTTCGAGGAGGCGCTTGAGGTGATGGAACACGGCTACGCCCCGTTTCAATTGTTGCACGCATCCCGGACCCTGGCGTATCTGCTCAGTCTCATGATCTGCCGCGCCCGGGAGCACTGGCGGGAAGCGCCCGACACCCGCCAGCGGATTTCGAGTTGCATCGCCTTCATGAAGCAACACCTGGATCGGCCCCTGCGGTTAACCGCGCTGGCGGCCATCGCGGGGTTGTCGCCTTCGTATTTCAACGTGCGGTTCCGGAAGGCGACCGGCTATTCCTGCATGGATTACCTGACGCAACTGCGGATTCACCAGGCCTGCCAATGGTTGGACACCACCGACTGGCCGGTGAAGACCATCGCGGCACGCCTCGGGTACGACGATCCGTTCTACTTCTCGCGCGTGTTCAGTTCGATCTGCGGTCTGTCTCCGAAGGAGTACCGCCGCACACACAAGGGTTAGCCAACTCCGGACCGGGCTGGTGGTCGCCCGCCACAGCCATGCAGCGCGGAAACCAGGAAGGTGTGGGGTCGCTCTGTCGCCACCCTGCCGCCGGCGGCCTGTCACCTGTTCCTGTGACGGGGGCAACCCGCAAAATGACACCCCAACCGGCAATCAACATGGCAATCTGACGGAAGTTTGTTACACCAACGACCAGCAAAACACACCCATCGTGAGCTACACGCACGACCGGCTGGGGCGGCAAACACAAATTGTTCAGGGGAGTCTGACTTGGCCTCCGACAAATCAACGCCACCGGTGTGAAACGAACCGTCTCAGGCCAAGAATTGGCAGTGCGCACATCGGTGAGCGCCTGTTTCGGTCAATTCAAAGACTGAGTCAATTGCCAGAGACGATCAGGGCCTGGCCTCCAAGCGGAAGAGGAAGGGCACGTTGTTGGTGCGTGGGGGCAAGGTGAATTCGGTTGTGACCCCCGAGGCCCGAATCCAATCCGTGACGGGCGACCAGTCCCCGCCGTCCGCGCTGCCCAACAGACGATAGCCGTGGTTCACGCCGGACGGCCACGTGATCTGGAGCGCGCCGCCGCCGGCTGAAAGCGCGGCTGTCAGCGACAAGACGGAACTGGCGTTCGTGGGATTGGTGCCGGCGGTGAACTCCGCCCAATCGCTCATGCCATCCCGGTCGGTGTCGGTGGTCGAGGTCCGCAAGGGATCCACGGTGCCGAAATACGCAGCCTCATAACTATCGGAGATTCCGTTCGCGTTCACGTCGGGGAACGTGTAGTTGCCGGTGAACGTGATCGTGCCGCCGGGCGCGAGGGTGTTGGTCTGGCGCGGCGGGGTCACGTAATAAGGCGCGTCGCCAAACTCCACGACGTACTGGCCGGGTGGGGCGTTGGTGAGGGCGGTCCAGCGTCCACGCGCGGTGGTGCCGACCGGCCCGGACAAGGCGAAAACCGCCTGCCAGATGTTGTTCGTGATCTGCACGGTGCCGGGAATCACCGTGTTCATCGTGATCGAAACATCATCCACCAGCCAGCCGGGCCGGGCCGCCGATTCAAAGGAGAACAGGAAGTAGTGCCAGACGAGGTAAACGACTTTGCCGAGGTACGGTGTCAGGTTCAATTCCACTTCCTCCCAGCCGAACGACGCATCGGCCGGCAGTTGCCACAACACGGTGGGCGCGGCGGTGATGTTGGTAATGATCTCCACCGCCGCCAGCTCGATCTCGAATTCGGAGCGGGGGAAGAAATCGTAGTTATGCCAGAAGCGCAGGGTGGCCCGATTGCCGCCGCTCAGCAGGATGCCGGGACTGATGAGGTAACATTCGGACTGGCTGAGCGCGCCGCCGCGCAGGTTGGAGCCCCAGCAGTTGACCGGGGAATGCGCGGTTTCGCCGCCTCCCGGCACGCCACGTGTCCAGGCCGACTCGGATTCGTCCGCCGCGTAGGTGGACCATTCCACGCTCGGCAGTTCGAAGTTGTCGGTGAACGGGGGCAGCTTGGGTTGCAGCGTGGTGAAGCGGTAAAACGCGCCGCCGTTGTCGTCCACCGTGGTGTTCCCCGCCCGATCACGGCTCACTACCCGGACGTAGTAAGTCTGATTCGGCTTCAACCCGCTAAGGAACACCTCATGAAAAGTGCCCAGCGTGGGATCATAGGCAGTGAAGTTGATCGGGAAGTTGTTCGGCGATTCGCTGTATTGCACCAGCGCGTCGGCGGCCTCGGAAGTCTCCCAACTGACAAACGCCTCCAGGTAACCGGGGTCAATGGACACGCTGCTAATGATCGGTGGGTCGGTTTCGATGGTGGCAAACGCGCGGCGGGTCTGGCCGGCGGAGGCGTCCAAGTAGCGCGCTTCGATCGTGTCGCCGGATTGCGCCAGCACGGTCCCGGGCGCGCCCGTGTTGGTCGGCACAAAGAGGAAACTGCCGCGGAACAAACCAGCCCGGACGGTCTCGGTCAACGTGACGTTGACCGGGTTGGGGACTCGTGGACTGGCAACGCTGACCACCGTCTGTCCCTGTCCTCGCAGGTCGAGGTCCTCAACCTCCACAATCGCGCGGCCCGGCACGGAATACACGTCGCTATCCAGCGTCAGGGTGCTGCTGCCCGGCTCCGGCACGAGAAAACTCAGCGCGTTGCGGAGCAAGCCGGCGCGGTTGTTGCCCACCCCGCTCCCCGCGGGCACGGCGTCGAGCGGAAAGGAGAAAAACACCACGCGCCCCGGCAAGTCCACGCCGGGCTTGGGCGACCGCACGCCCACCACGGCGCCGTCGCTGAGCAAGATCGGCGCGGCATTGGTCGTGGGAACGATCCAGTCCGATGGATCGCTGACGCCTAGGAAAGCGAGGAAGAAGAAAAGTTCCTCATAGGGGGAGTAGTCGAGCGCGACATCCATGCCCGCACCCACCGCATCGCCCGGGACGCCCGTGATCTGGTACACCGGTTGGTCCTCCGTGAAGGACTGAACCTGAAGGATGTCACGGACCATCGCTACCATGCCGGCTTCGCCCAAGCGCGAGACGGCTTCCATCGAGGCCAGAAACAACGACCCGCCGCTGTTGACGTAGCTGGCGATTTTCTGCGGCAGACTCGCGGCGGGCGCGGAGATCTCATCCATCCGCCAGATGACGCAACGAGCCGACTGCAACTGGGCCAGCGTGGGCTCGTTGCCCGTAGTGTTGTCGAAGACGCTATACGTGACGCCCAAGGCGTCCAGAGCGTCGGTGTAACCGGTGAGTGGCGGGGCCGCGATCAGCCCCATGCTATCGGTATAAGAGTCAATCAACAGCACGGCTGGCGGTTGCGGGGCGACAACCGTGAAGTTGGCCCCACCATTGTTGTTCGTGGCGCGATTGCCCGGGGCATCCTGCGCCACGACCATGAACGTCACCACCGCGTTGGGCGCGATGTTCGCCAGACGAAACTCATGCATGACGTCCGGCACGCGGTTCGTGGCGCTCAGCGTCAATCCGTTGGTCCCGTAATAGAGGATCGTCACGGCCTCCTCGTCGGTGACCGCGGTGATCACAATCTGGCCAAACTGGTTGGTGGCTTGCACCCCCGAGATCACGGGCGGAACGAGATCAGCCGAGGCCGCGAACACCCGCTGGGCGGGCGGGAGGGCGTCCACATAAACCGCCTCGATGCGGTTGCCGTGGCTCACCTGCAGTTTCCCATCCGCCATCGCCGGGCCGGTGGCCGTGGCAATCGTGCCGGTGAACAGGCCGCGCCCGCCTTGGGCAAGCAGCGCCAGGGTTTCGCCGCTGGGCTCCGTCGTGCTGCGCACCAGGACATTGGCGCTGGGCTGCCCGGCCAGATCGTAGTCCACCAGCGTCAGCCGCATCTGATCCGGGGCGCGATAGACGGAGCGATCAAAGGTGACGATGCCGAGGCCCGGCGCGGCGAACGTCCCCGAAACTACCAAGGCGAAATCCTGATCCAAGGTTGCGGGCGTGTCTTTCCGCGCGTCCTCCACCACGCGGCTCGCGCGCACGCGCACGAGGTATTCCCCCGGCACCGGCGCGAAGAGATGCACGGCCTCGACGTTGTTGATCGCATCGGCGACGGGCGCGTCCGCCACGGATTCGCCGTCGGCAAACTGATTGCCCCGGTAGCGGCGGCCGTCGGGCGAAACCACTTCCAAATCCAAGTCGTTGACCAGGGCGATCACGGCCGCGGGATTGCCGGGCGGGTCGGTGTAGGCCAGCGTGATTTTGAGCGGTTCGTCCGCGCTCCCGATGAGGATGCGTTGCTCGAAGATGGCGTTGTTGGTGAGCAACACCGTTTGGTCGAGCAGTTCGTAACCGCGTTCGCCGTCGAGCAGCGCGGGCAGATTCACGCGGCCCCATCCTTCGTCCATGTTGGGCACGGGGTCGGTGGCCACCGTGTCATCCATGTCCGTGGCGGAATTGATCAGCGCCGCCTTGACCAGCGCGGGAGAGGGCGTGGCGCCGGCGTGCGTGGCGCGGTAGAATTGCACGAACACCGCCGCCGCGCCCGACACGTGCGGGCCGGCCTGGCTCGTGCCGCCCTGATACAGATAGGCATCCGAGATCGGCCACCACGCGTAATCGTCGTTCGCGTACACGGAGCGCACGGACGCAATCCAGCTTCCCGGCGCGACGAGGTCCGGCTTGATCCGTCCATCCTCACAAGGGCCGCGGCTGGAGAAGTCCGCCATCGAGTCCGGCCCCTGGTCGTAGATAGAGAATTCCTCCAGGGGCAGATTGCGGCGGTCGCTGTTGGCCGCGCCGGTGGCGATGACGTTTTTCGCCACGGCGGGACTGCCAATGGTCTGGTAGGACGGCCCGGCATTGCCGGCAGAGAATTCGAGGATGTAAGCTTGATCGCCCAAGGCCAGGGCGTCGGCGTCGCGCACCAGTTCGTCAAATTCCATCGCGCTGAGATCGTAGCGCCCGCGCGTGTCGTCGCCCCAACTGTTCGAGCCCACGTCCGCCCCGGCGCGCTTGGCCTCGCGCGTGAGCGTCTCAAAGCTCGGCGGCGCCGCGTAACCACCCGCGCCATCGAAGATGCGTTGCCCGATCAAACTCGCTCCCGGCGCCACGCCCAAGCCATAGAGGAAGCCGTCTGCGTCGGTTTCACCGGTCGCTCCGTTCCCGGCGATGATGCCGGCGCAATGCGTCCCGTGACTGTGTTCGTCCGCGGCGTCCGTCAATTGACCAGGCGTGCCGTAAAAGAACAACGCGCGCACCCGCCCCTGAATGTCCGGATGCATGTTGGCGATGTCACCACTGTCCAACCCGCTGTCCGCCACCGCCACGGTTACCCCGCGCCCATCGTATCCGAGCGACTGCGCATAAAGCGTGTTCACGCCCCCGTCGCCAGCGACGATCTTCGAGGAAACTTCGTCGAACAACTTCATCCGGGGCGCGGGCTCGATCCAGAGCACGGCGCGCGACTCAGCCAGGCCGCTCAACTGCACCGGATCCACCCTGCCCCGCAACACCGTACCGGACCTGAGCTTGGATTCCTGCTGAATCTGCTGCAAGGAGTCGCGCACAGCCGTCGCCTCTTGCGGCTTGGCCCGGGGCGAAAGCAAGAGGCTCACCTCGATGGGTTCGGCGGGCGTGTTTGGGGGGGGACTGGGTGCTGTTGTCCGGGATGCGACCCCGTGCAAATCACGATGCAGCTTGTGCTCCGAGCGATACGGACCCACCCAGACCACAAAGTCCAACTGGCGCAACTGATCCGCGGGCACATCGTTCAGGTCCGCCACGAAAGTGTCGTCCGGCACGTAACGAAGGAGTTCCACCCCCAACGTCTCGAGGTGCTGCCGCCATTCCGCGCGGGGCGGCCCGGTAAATTGAACCAGCGACAAGCCCGTTGACGCCGCGGCGACCGGCGCTGCCGACACCGCCCGGGTCTGCGGGCGGGCGGGCGGCGGGGAAATGATCTCGTTGCGGAGGCGGATGGATTTCGCATCGGCGCTGCCCAACACCGCCAAGAGCGCTGTGACGGCCCCCACCTTTCTCCAGGCAACTGCAAACGCGTCAGACTTCACACGCGGACGATACCTCACGCGTGCCATCGCGGCAAGCAGGGGGGACGCACTGCGGACCTCAGTTCGTCTGTCCGATTTCCGGCGTAGAGATTGTCGCTCTATAAGTGAACGCGCGGCCAAATCTGCAGTCCCTATGCGGGTGCGCAATACTCCATTCGGAATCAGGGTCTGCCGTACTGGTTCCGCGGTGCTCAAAGGAGCAATGCTTCAAAACCTGCCTGCTGGAAGTGCCGATCTCCCGTCAGCGCGGCGCGAATCTTGAAATCCTCCATGACCACGAACGAGACGCAGTCGGTCAGCGACCAGTCTTTGTCCCCGCGTTTCGCGAACAAGTCCAGTCCGCGCTGTAATAGTTGTGGGCTCAACGGGACGATCTCGACGCGTGGACTGGTCCGCAACCCGGCCAAGAGCGCCAGGAAATCCGGCCGGTCATCTACATGCGCGCACGCATTGCCCAATTCCAGCACGATGAAGTCGGTGGTAACGATGCGCCGATTGATCCTGGATTCGGCCAATGCCCTCGGGCGCGCGGGATCGTCGCGCCGCAACAGGGCGAGGTAGAAGAAGGTGTCGGCAAAGACCGCGTTCACGGCTTCCGGGGTTCGCCACCAACGTAGTGGCCGTGGTTCAAAGCATAATCCTCGGGCCAATGAGGACGTGGCTTCGCCACCTCCTCCGCCGCCCGCAGAAAAGGATCGTTGTCTGGCGTGAGTTCCAAAGGCGTGACTTCCACGGTCGCGCCCTCGGGCAGGTGAGTGCCGGCGGGCAACACCACCACTCCGTTTTGAACTGTTCCCATGTAACTCATGGTCATCTTGTGGCTTGAAACGAGACGGAAAGCAAGCCGCTCGATGGTCGCGATTATACACAGCGTCCGCAGTCACGCCGCGTGGGGGCACGCGGCCTACAGCGTTGCCGGTCGGGTTCCCCAAACCGGCGGTACGGACATTTATGTCGCCGTGTATAGCGGCAGGGTTTGCGTCCCCGCGTTGCGGCGGGGCAAGCCGATCCCGTCACTCCGCTCTCAACAGTCCCCACGCCACCTGCTCCGGGACTTGGACTACGGTCCCGTGCCGATGTCCCGGCGGGAAGTTCATCTCTTTCGAGCAGTCCTCCCAGCGCTTCAAGTCCTTCGAGCGCACCGCGCCGTAGTAGTGCGGGTTCGTGTAGTGATCGAAATAGACCAAGTATTCGTCCTTGATCTTGATGGCGGACGGTCCTTCCACCCAATCGCCGGTGAACGGTTCGGACGGAGGACCAAACGGGCCGTCGGGTTTGTCGGCGATGGCGTAACGCAGGTTCTTTTTCGCCGGATTCTTCCGCTCGTCCTTGAGAATGAGATAGTACTTCCCTCGCGAGGCGAGCAGGGTGGCGTCTATCACATTGAACCCCGGATCGAAGAGCAATTTCGACGGGCTGAATGTCTCGAAGTCCGGCGTGGTCACGGCATAGATGCGGTGGTTGTATCCGTCATCGCCGGTCTGGTCCGTGTTGGCGAACCGGCCCGGGATGGTGCTCGACCAAAAGATCAGCCAGCGCTGGGCGGCGCGGTCATAGAAAAGCTCCGGCGCCCAGAGATTTCGCACGGTGGGCTCTTCTTTCATCAGCTCGATGCCGCGCTGCGCGGACCACTGAATCAGGTCCTTCGAGTTGGCGTAGCCAATGACGCGTCCCTTGTCCGCTGTCCAACCGGTGGTCCAGACCAGATGGAACGTGCCGTCCGTCCCCCGCGCCAGGCAGGGATCGCGCATCAGCTTGTAGCCGCCGATCTCGGGTTTGAGAAAAGACCGGTCGCCCTTCAGCGCCTGCCAATGGTAGCCGTTCGTGCTCAGCGCCAAATGGAGCCCGTCCTCGCCATTGCCACGAAACGACGTGAAGACATAGAAATCCGCGGCGACCGCAGCCAGCGGAAAAGCCAGCCCGAGCAACAGCGCCCGACTCAGAGCCTGTTTGAAAACTCCAGCAAAACGCCGTGTGGGAACGCACGACCTGCAAAACTGGGTATTCATCAGGGCTGATTGTAGGCCCGGTGCCCTCACCGGGCGGGTCTTCAAACAGGCTCTCAGGCGAATCGTCCAACCGAACGGAAACGTGCGATGCTTCATAGCTGATTCAATCCTCAACAACCGCAAGTTCCGCAGTCAAGGGTGGATTGTCGAAAGGCCTGTCGCCTCGTGCCGGTGTCTCGACTGCGGGGGCTGGAGTACTGTGTCGGAAGGTGGTGGCAACTCCGCTGTCACCAAGATCCAGTTCGTGGATTCCCCGCTGGATCCTCCGCTACGGGCGCGGCGTGGTTGCCGGGCCGCCGCCGCTCATGTCCACGCCGCTCGACGTGCTGGAATCCAATTGCGCCAGCTCCCCGGCCACCGTTTCCCACTCGGCGTTGGCTGCGGGCAGGCGGGCGTGAATCTCGCGCAACTCGTCGTTGATTTCCACGACGCGGCCCGGCGTGCGGTACGCTTCCGGCGACTCCAGTTCCCTGACGAGTTCTTGTTCGCGTGCTTCCAAAGTTGAGATCTCGGTTTCGAGGGCGTGAACCCGGTGCGCCAATTCCCGCCGCTGGCGGGAGCGGGCCTGGCGTTGCTCGGCGGCGAGGCGTTTCTGTTCCTTGCGCTCGTTGCGCGGCGACGGTTTGTCCTCGTCCAGCTCCGTCCGGGCAACGGTTTCGCCGGTAGGTCGTGTGGCGCCGCCGCTGGTCAATCCGTCCCGCGCCCGCTGCGCCGTCTTGTGAAGGTAGTAATCGTAGCCGCCGGGAAAATGCCAGAGTTGCCCCGCTTGGACGCGAACGACGTGATTCGCGATGGCGCGGATGAAATGCACGTCATGGCTGATGAACACCAGCGTGCCTTCGTAAGGTTCGAGCGCCTCGATCAGAGCTTCAACGCTGGCCAGATCGAGGTGGGTGGTCGGCTCGTCCATCAACAGGAGGTTCGGCGGATTCAACAACAGCTTGACCAGCGCGAGCCGGCTCTTCTCGCCGCCGCTCAGCACGCCCACCGGCTTGAACACGTCATCGCCGCGAAACAGAAAGCTGCCCAACACCGAGCGCACGAACTGTTCGCCCACGCGGCGGGGCGTATCCAGCGCCTCCTCCAGCACCGAGTGCGACGCGCCAAACATGGCCACACGATGCTGCGCGTAGTAACCGTAATTCACGTTGTAGCCCAGCTTGCGCTCCCCGGCCTGGGGCTCGAGGACGCCCGCCAGCAGTTTGAGCAAGGTGGACTTGCCCGCCCCGTTCGGGCCGACGAGCACCACGCGTTGGCCCCGCTCGACCGCGAAGTTCAAGTCGTGGTAAACCCGCGTTTCGCCGTAAGCAAATTGCACGTTCTCCAGTGTGATCACCCGTTGCCCGCTGCGCTCCGGCTGTGGAAAACTAAAGCCCACCGTCGCCTCTGGACCGCTCGGCGCCTCGACCAGTTCTTCCTTCAACCGCTCGATCTGCTTGAGCTTGCTCTGCGCCTGGGTGGCCTTGGTGTTCTTGGCCCGAAACCGGTCCACGAACGTCTGCAACCGCTCGATTTCGCGAAGTTGCGCCTTTTGCGTCGCGGCCAGGGTCGCCTCGGTGCTTTCGCGTTGGCGCAGGTAATCGTCGTAGTTGCCCGTGTAACGCAGCAGCCGCGCCTGCCGCAATTCGGCGATGTGCGTGCAGAGGCGGTTCAAGAACTCGCGGTCATGCGAAATGAGCAGGAGCGCGCCCCGATACCCGCGCAAGAAGTCCTGCACCCAGAGGAGCGTTTCGAGGTCGAGGTGGTTCGTCGGTTCGTCGAGCATCAGCACATCCGGTTCTTCCACCAGCAGGCGCGCAAGTCGCGCCCGCATGACCCAGCCGCCCGAGAGCTCTCCCGCCGGCCGCTCGAAATCCGTCTGGCGAAAACCGAGGCTGGCGAGAATCTGCTTCGCGCGGGCGAGCGTCTGGCCGTCGGTTTGGTGATGCGGATCATGCGGCACGGCGAGATCGAGGACCGTTTCCTGGCCGCCCGGCTCGCTCTCCTGCGGCAGGTAGCCCAGGCGCGTGCCGCGAACGCACGTGACTTCGCCAGCATCGGGAGTTTCCAGCCCAAGGATGATCTTGAGCAACGTGGACTTGCCGGCGCCGTTTGGCCCCACCAACCCCACCCGGTCGCCCGGCATCAGCGTGAGCGACACCTCGTCAAACAGCAGCCTTGGGCCGAAGGCCTTTTGGAGTCCGGCAACGGTCAGCATGGCAACGAGAGAACAACAACGAACCGGGCACGGCAATGACAACGGCGCGACCTCACGATCGGCGGCCCTCCCGCTTCCGCAGCCGCAACAAGAAGACGCTCACCGCGAACAACGCCAGCAGACCCGGCTCCGGCACAATTGTGTAGCCCAGCACGTCAAAAAGCCGCAAATCCATGACGGAGATGTCCACCCGCTCGCCGTACGTGAGCGTCGGGTCCATCAAGCCGATCCCAGAGTTGTCCTTCCAGTGGCTGGCTTGCCGGCCATCGCCGTAAACCACCCCGGTTGCGAACCATGCGAGCGCGGTTTGGCCGCCGTCCACGGAGAAATACTTGTCCCGCGCATCCGCAGTGTAGTCCGAGACTCCCCGTCCCTCGGCCAGACTCAGCGTGGAGTAGCGAAAGAGGTCAATCAGGTTGGAGCTGAAGTCGCCCCCGGGATACGCGCCGCGCAAGGTGTCAATGTCATCCACGCCGGAATAGAATCCCAGCGCGTGGCCGATCTCGTGCGCCGCCGCGCCCACGAAATCAAACTTGCCCGCGGCAATCGTGCCGCCGTGAGTGAAATCGAAGGCAAGATCCGAGTTGAAGCGGATCGTTGCGTCCACATCCCCGCCCGGCGCGAGCAAGCCGAGCGCCTTGGCGTTGGCAGTCGTCAGGCCCACGCGATCCATCGTGTCCACGTACGGCGTGGGACTGTTGGGCCCGTTCGGATTGTTGCTGGTGTGGTTGATCAACCGGCGGTAGAAATCCCCGGCCTGCAGGCTGGCCACCGAGGCATAATCGTCAAGCGAGGTGCGATGAGTGTCCAACGCCAGTCGCAGTTCCGGGTAGCTGCGCTCGATGAAGGCGCTGCTCGTCGAACCGATCACTCCGGGCCCGAGCGATCGGTAGCCGATCTGGATGTTCAACGTGATGTCGTCGGCCAGAACATCGGACCAAAGCCGGGCGGCGGCGTTGAAACCCTCGATTGCGAACTGCGGCGTGCCCGCTTCCGGGATGAGATTGAAGGTGAGGTTGGCCCGGACAGGGAGGCCGGCGAGCAAAGCCGTGCCGACCAGCACATTGGTGAATCGTTCGAGCTTCATGCGACAGTCCGATCAGTCATCAAGGAGTGGACGACTCCCCACGCCGGTGCAACAACCAAGCCCCGGAGGCAGGAGGTTTTCCAAGAGCACGCGCTTACTTCACCGGCGAATAATCCGTGGCGGCCAGGAACACCGCTTCCACCTTGTCCACCAGCTTGCCGTTCACTTCAGATTCGGTCCGCGCCTTCTCCCACGCCGGGTCCTTGCGGAACGCGTCCCAGGAGGCCTTTGCCGCGTCGCGGCTCTGGTGCGCCAGGAGGTAAACCAAGGTGTTGTCCGCGCCCTTTTCCTTGTCGGTCGGAATCCAGAACCCCACGATCTCCATGCCGTGCTTTTTGAACAGCGCGCAGGTATGGTCCCGAAAACGGGCGTTCAGCGCCTCCAATTTGCCGGGCGCGGCGTAGTAAGTGCGCAACTCGAAACAGCGCGAGTTCTTGGCGATGGAGGGGCTGGGCGTCGCCGGTGTTTGGGCCATGACCGCGGTGGCGGTTAGAATGAGGGTGAGGGTGAGGAGGACGAGTTTCATGGTTTGTATGAGGTTGGTTCTTGATGCGGCCCACGCCATCAAGCGCGGGAACACGCGTCACGTTTCATGTTTAACATCGTTTTCAACTGCGGGAACGAAATGACACCAAAGATACTTTCCTGGTGAGAAGCATCATGCACAGCCGGTCAATGCGGGGCGGCCGGTTCAAGTCCGCGTCCAATCCTCGACCTTCAGTCCGGCAACCCGGCTGAACTCGCTCGTGTTGCTGCTCACCAGCGTCAACCCGTGTGCCAGACAAATGGCTGCGATCTGCAGGTCGTTTGGGCCGATGATCTGCCCGCGCGCTTCCAAGCCGTGCCGGATGACGCCGTAATGCCGCGCGGCAGCATCATCAAACGGCAGGGACACAAATGCCTGAAACAGCGTCTGCAACGCGCGCAGACGCCGCTCGCCTGGCTCGTACTTCTGTGCGCCATACCAGAGTTCGGCTTTCACCACCGAGCACAGCAGAACTTCCGCAGGCGTATGCCGATTCAAATGTTGTTCAATCGGCCCGCCGGGATTCTTGAGATGGAGAATCCAGGCATTCGTGTCGAGCAACCACGCCATCACCACTCCTCGCGCTTCTCGAATTCGCCCTGCGGCGGACGCGCAAAGGGCTCGGAGCCCCAGTCCGCCCGGATTTGCTCCCAAAAGCCGGGGAGCCAAGCCGAACCATTGGGCTTGCGCGTTTCAGCCAAATGCAGAGCGTCCTGCACCAACCGCTCGACAGAAGCGGCCGTGTCGGGATCGAGACTCCGGAGCTTGCGATCCAACTCAAGGGCAATGGCAGTCATGCAACTACTGTATTGAGTCGCCTGCAATTTGCAACGGAGCTATTTCGGCTTCAACTGCGGGAACAGGATCACGTCGCGGATGCTCTCCTGACCGAGCAGCATCATGCACAGGCGGTCAATGCCGATGCCGATGCCGCCCGCCGGAGGCATGCCGTGTTCCAGGGCGACGAGGAAATCTTCGTCCAGCTTCTGTTGCTCGCCGCCGGCTTGATGTTCGAGCACGTCCCGCTGCGCGATGGGATCGTTCTGCTCGGTGTAGCCGGGCGAAATTTCCTGGCCGTTGATGCAGCACTCAAAGACCTCGACGGTCGTGGGGTCATCGGGCGAGAGCTTGGCGAGCGGCACGAGTTCTTTCGGCAGATGCGTAACAAACATGGGCTGAATGAGCGTCGGTTCGATCAACTTCTCAAACACCGCGCCCGTGACCTCGAAGTCCTCGTAGCCCGTCGCGATGTCGCCCTCCATCTGCAACTCCTCAATCGCGACCCGGCGACGCTCATCGGGCGTCAAAGCGAACCAATCCGGATACTTGCCATGAGTTTTCTCGGCGACCGTTTCCCGAACCAGGTCCTTGTATTTGGCGCGACGCCAGTCCGGGCTGAGGTCAATCGTCTTGGTGACCTTTCCCTCTGCGTCCTTGGTTTCGATTCTGAGCGTCCCCAAAACCTTCTCTGCGACGTGGCAGATGAGCGATTGCACCGTCTCCATCATCGTCTGGTAATCGCCGAATGCCTGATACGCTTCAAGCATGGTGAATTCGGGATTGTGCCGGCGCGAGAGGCCTTCGTTGCGGAAGTTCTTGCCAATCTCGAACAGCCTGTCAATGCCGCCCACGAGCAGGCGCTTGTGGTAAAGCTCCAGCGCGATGCGGAGATAGAATTCGCAGCCGAGCGCGTTGTGAAACGTCTTGAACGGTTGCGCCGCCGCGCCGCCGGGAATCGCCTGCATCATCGGCGTCTCGACCTCGACATACCCGCGACTGTGGAAGAACTCGCGGATTTCACGGATGATGGCGCTACGCTTGAGGAACACCTCCTTCACCTCGGGATTCCCCAAGAGATCGAGGTAACGCTGGCGATAGCGAATCTCCGTGTCCTCCAGCCCATGCCACTTGGCCGGCGGCGGACGCAACGCCTTGGCGAGGATAACGAAGCGGGCGAGCCTCACCGAGATTTCACCCGTCTTGGTCGTGAACAGCGTTCCCTCCACGCCAATGAAGTCCGCCAGGTCCAGATGCCGGAAAACATCGAACTGCTCGTCGCCGAGGACGTTCTTCTGCGCATAGACTTGGATGCGGCCCGACTGATCGCGGAGGTCAATGAACATGGACTTGCCCATGTCGCGGTGCGCGGTGATGCGCCCGGCGAGCGCGACCTCGCGGCCCTCGGCGTAGTTAGTGCGGGCGGCGGCACAGGTTTCGGCGGGGGTGAACTTGTTCTTGAAGGGGTCAATGCCCTTTGCCCGCAGCGACGCCAGCTTGGCCTTCCGCTGTTCGATCAGTGAGTTCGTTTCGTCCATAAATCCGCCGGGATGAAACACGAAGCAGCGGCGGAAACCAAGCAAACGATTTGCGCCAAGAAACGTCTTGCGCCGGCGAACAATTGCGGCAATATAATCCTCCCTGAGCGCGGGGTGGAGCAGCCTGGTAGCTCGCAAGGCTCATAACCTTGAGGTCACTGGTTCAAATCCAGTCCCCGCAACCAATTTCGCCCCGGCCCGGTGCCGGGGCGTTTGTTTTGCGGCGGGTGAGCGCCGTCGTCCGTTTCTGGGTGCTTCCGTCGCTCGCGAGCGGGGGCGGCGGTGATCCTGCATGGTGCCAAGGGTGCGCTTCTCCTTCCGAGTATCTCCGAAGCCAGCAGCCATCCACCGTCACCTGCGGCTCCCCGCTCCCCGTGCTATTGGTCGCCGACAGGCACGCTCCGCACTGAAGAACCTCCCGCAGCAGCCCGGGGCGACACCCCTGAATTCGCACGTGGTGCAGGTGAACCATTGCGACGGGGCGTCGCAGCCGCACGGAACAGTGACCCTACCTGAAAACCAGTAGAAGAAACCCGCTTTGGGCCGAGTTTTCCGCCTCTTCTACTGGTTTTTGGGGATAGGCGGCAACCGGCGAAGCGGGCAACATGGTTGTGATGATGAGGACCGACAGCAACGCGTCCAGCGCGGCCCCGGGCGCGCTGCCGGACCCGGCTGTTTGTCGGGCACAAGACGCCGGTTTCGGCGACTACACGGATTGCCTGGTGGTCAACCCCGTGCAGTGCCCGCATTCGCTGAGCTTTGGGGACGGATTCCTGTGCCGCAACCCGGAGCGGAGGGAAATCGTCCGGCGCTCCACCACACAAGGCCGATAGCCCGCATGGCGAACCAGGTAGCAACGCGCAGCCCATGCTTGGATATGTCGCGAAACCGGCAGGTTTGTTGAGCATGAACTTGGTCGGGACGCGAGTGGAACACGCCTCTAGCCAATGCGAAGGGCGGTTCACGGGGAGCTTCGACCTCCAAGCATGGACGCGCGTCGGTGCCATGAACCATGGCGTAGCGGCGGCTCGGCAGCGCCGCCATCTGCGACCAACGAATTCGGCGGCGCTCTAGCGGAGCGCCGCAAGGGCGACGGGGCAAGGTGGCGCTGGCGCTGCGGTTGCGGCGGGAAACGACCATGACGCACTCTTGGATCGCAGCCCGGTTGCGGATGGGGACCACAACGTGGCAAGCCCCCGATTGTTGATTCAAGTGTAATGAGAGTTTTGGTTCCGCGTTTCGGGGTTTCCGCGCTGGCGTACGCACGGAGGGGCATAGCCCCGACCGGAGCGCGCCAGCGCGCCGTGAACACCGCCGGCGCCAAACAATCCAGCGCCGGGTGCGGACGTGCGTCGTTGTTATCCCGCCGCCCCCCGGCGGCCAGGACCGGCACCGCCAACAGGGAGGCAAATGCCTCACGGTTCAGATGTTCGTCGCGCAAACGGCTGCGGAACGATTCCACATACGCGTTCTCCCACGGACTCCCCGGCACGATATACAGTGCTCCAATCGCGTTGGCCTGCAGCCACGCCTGGGCCGCCTCAGCCACAAACTCCGGCCCGTTGTTACTGCGCCAAGGTGCCGAGATGCCGCGTTGTGCAATCAATCCCGCCAGCACCGCAATCACCTCCTGCGCCCGGAAACTCCGGCACACTGCCAACGCCAGACATTCCCGCGTGAACGCGTCCACCAACCATAGAAACTTCGACCGGCGCCACGAACCAATCGCCCTGCTCTCGCAGGCCGAGCCGGGCCGGTTCGTCACCGATCCGACGCATATCCACGCTCACAAACGCGTGCTCATCGAGCGCGAGGCGGATTGGTTGCCGGAGCGCGCCCGCAGCCTTGGCGAATCCTCCGGCATGTGGGGTGAACCCATTGTTCAAAACGCGCAGCCCGCAGCGCCTCCGCGTCCTGCACGGCCTGCTGGCGCTGGCCGAAGGAATATCCCGCTACAGAATTGGAGCGGCTCTGCGCCCGAGCCGGCGAACACGGCGCTTGGCGTTTGCGCGATCTGCGCGCCCTGCTGGAGCGCCTGCCGCAGATGACCAATCAGGACGACCTGACAGAACCGATGCCGCGCCGTTGGCCGCAGGCCCGGGGAAAAGCCCTCCACCGGGCCGCCTGAGATTCCTTACTCGGTTAACCCGCCATCCTACCACGCCCCTCCCGCCTGAACAGTAGGTCATTCAATCACCGCTTACAACCTAACTGCTTGCCGTCCCAGTGCTTGCCCACCCCGGCGATTTTGCGAAGAAATTTTTTGAACAAATGGCTCGCGTGCGCTATCTATTTGGTGTGGGTTGCAGCGTAGATTTCGCTGTTCGTTTAGGGTTGGTATAGAGGTTTTGCTAGTGGTGCGGTTCGAACAGCGACCCCCATAGTTGGCCGCACCACCCTTCTGAGCGCCGAGGTGACGGCGTCCAAACCTCATCACCGCGAGGGTCGGGAGTAATCCCGGCCCTCTGCTTGTACAGTACATGGAAGCACCGCCACCCGAACCTCTTTGTCGAATTGCGTTACCACTGCCGGTTTGCAGGCCACACCGGCCTTGCATTGCGTGGCCACCGATCCGGCGGCAAGCCCCTGCCGCAACCACTCCTCCGGCGGGAATCCGCATTCAATCTGCCGCGCCGCCCCGGCCAGCAACGCGTCCCCGGCCCCGAGACGATTCAGCGGCTTCAGTCTCGGCGGAATGGCCCGTAAGCACACCCGTTCGCCCGCATGGATCAGCAAACCAGACTTCGCGCCGCGCGAAACCAAAACCCAACCACGCGTGGCCTCCGACAAAGCCCGCGCCGCGGCAACAACCTCGGTTTCCGTGCGCAACGGACAGCGTCGCCACTGGGCCAGTTCATGTTCGTTGGGCTTGACCAAAAAGGGGTGTTCCCAGACCGCTGCGGCGAACGCCTCGCCATCGCAATCCAGCAACGTCCGCACGCCCAAGCGGTGCGCCTGCCGGATGAAACGGGCGTAGGCAATCACAGGCACGCCGCGCGGCAGGCTGCCGGAGAGAATCAGCAACCCGGCGTGCGAAATGTTCTCGCGCACGACTTCCTGAATCTTGCGCCACTCGCGCGCGTGCAGTCTCGGGCCGGCTCGGTTGAAGCGCATTTGCCGCCCGCTCGGGTCGGTGATCACCACATTGGCCCGGGTGGGTTCGCGCAGCCGAATGACGCGAGCCGGAAGACGCTCCTGCCTGAGACTGGCGGCCAGTTCGCGACCGTTTTCCCCGCCCAGCGGCAGGACCAACTGCGGCTTGCTCCCGAGCAAACGCAGCCACCGGGCGACGTTCACCCCTTTGCCACCCGCCCACCGGACTTCGGATTGAATCGCGTTCTTCTCCTCCCAGCGGATGCCATCCGTCCGCCACTCGATGTCGAGCGCGGGGTTAAGTGAGAGCACCAACGGGCGCATTGGGCTTGCTGTGCCGTCACCCAAACGTCCAGGACGCAGCGGATTCAGGGTTGAACCCGGACGCCTTCCACCACGCGGAAGTAGTGATATGACGACGGCAAAGAGACACACCACGAGGTCTGCCCGCCGGTTGCCGTCACCGTCGGGGACACCGTCACCCACGCCGTGCTGCCCAAGTCGGTCAGCCCCTGCACGAAGTAATGGGCGCCCGGCACTGATGTCCACGTCAGGCAGAAGTTCGATGGCGTGGCGTCCGTGCCCACCACTTCGACTGGACGGCCCGTTTCCGGCCATTGCGTGGCCTTGATGCCGTAGCTGACGGGCGACGCGGTCTGGTTTGCGGCGGTAAGGAACCACTCGCCGTAACCGAGCGGCACGGGCATCGAGGTGTCAAACAGCACGATCAACTCGTCGTTCAGCCCGGTGTTGGCGCTGCGATAATCGAACGACGCCATCTCCGGTGGTGGCCAACCCTTGCGCGCCAGCAGCGTCAGATCGCCACTGGGGCTGTTAATCTCAAATTGGGCCCGCACGCTGTCGGCAGTGACCATGTAGCGATAGTAGTCCCGGCCCGCAGCCGGCACCACGCCCGAATGCGACACGCCGTTCGCGAGTGGCACAATGGGCGCGGCCAGCGTGTACTGCGCCGCGATAAGGGTGTATTGCACCGCCGCCGTGTCCGAGTTGAACACGCCAAGACACCAGCGCCCGGGCGACAGCGGCACCGGCGTGGAGTTCGTCAGCACCACAATCTGCTCGGCCAGCGTGCCGGCGTTGAAGCTGCCGTAGTCGTGGCTGGCCAGCGTCGGGAGCGACGGTCCCTTGCTGAGGACCAATTGGGCGTTGCCCGAGAGATTGCTCAACGCGAAGACGACCGCGGTGGCGCCGGGTAGAACATCAAAGCTGTAGTAGTTCGGCCACGGTCCCGGCTGGATCACGTGGGACGCGGCCACACCGCCGGGCAGCGGGAGGATGTTAAAATCCACCTGGAGCGCGTAGTTCACGGCGGTGGCGTTGGTATTCTGCACGCCCAGGTAATAGCGCTGACCGGGCACGAACGACGGCGTGCTATTGGTCGAAAGAGTGTTGGCGCCGGTGGTCTTCTGAGCCAAGAGGAAATAATCCCCCGCGTTCGTGCCGAACGGCGGGGTGTTCTGGTTGAACAGGAGATTGACCGGCGCGCTGGCAAAGAGCAGCGAGTTCGTGACGAAGCTGGCCCACGCCGGCACGTCCACCACGTAGTAGGCGATGAAGCCCGGAGGCACGGTGTTGGTCTGGGGCACGCCCGACACCAAGACGCCTGGAGTCGGGAGGTCGTTCTGGAAGACGAAACGCAACTGCCAACTGATGAGTTCCGGTGGCACGTCGTTCGTCCCGCCCGCGCGCGTGTCGAGAATCTCCAAGTGCCACCAGCCATCCGCCCGCTCGTCCACCAAAGCACCAAGACTTTCCTCCGGGAGGACATACATCGGGGCAGGCATCTCCGAAAGAGTGAAGGAATCCAGCAGGACCCCGGACTCACTGCCAGCCGGTGCGACGCCCAACACAGTACCATCAGACGGAGCGGTGAACGACAGCGAATTCGTCTGCCAGTCGGTCGTTCCGCTGAAGAGGTTCGTGACCAAATCCGGCACAAATACCCTTGCCCCGGATGCGGCGCAAACCGAGGGCGGCGTCAGCATGCCACACTTGCCGGCGGCGCCGGCAGCGTGGATCGCAGACACCTCCGCAGGGGACAGTGCCCGTGAGTAGAATGTCAGCTCGTCAATCAATCCATCCCACGGCTCCAACGTGGTTGCACTCGAGGTGATGGCGATTCCGATACCGGTCGGGGCTGCAGAATCCAAGACAGTAACGGGTGCGTCGGTCCTTTCAGCCACCAAAGTGCCGTTGACATAAATCCGGCGCACGCCAGTGGATTGATCATACACGGCGGCGACATGGTTCCACTGATTTAAGCCAAGAACGCCGGTAGCGGTGTCAAAGTTGTGAAACGACACGTCCCATTGGTGAGCAAAGTCCGAAATAGCGAAACGCAGACCCCGTCCGGGCAGGGCTGCAAGCTGATAGCTGCGCTGATTTGCCAGATCTGCCGTATCCCCCCATTTGGTGAATATGTGCTGAAGCCGGTCTCTACGCGGAAGAATCCAGCCTTCGATTGAGAAGCTTCCTGCCGGATTCATGTTCACGCTATTGGGAACTCGAACATACTGGTTGGCACCATTGAGATTGAACGCTTGTCCCACCATGCCGACAGCAAATCCAGCCCCATTCCTCAGCGTCCCGTCATTCCCATCCACAATGTCATTCGCCGCTCCCTCCCCCGGCCACCAACTGATGATCCCATCCAAGCTGCTGCCGCCTCGATGCGCGAACTCCAACAGGTACCTGCGCCCTTGCACCGTTGGCATCGTGCGGGTGATTTCTCCGCCGCGCAGGGCGAGATACATCTTGCCGTCGTTCGCCACGGTGGCGTCGTCAACCACGGTCACCGGATTCGCGGTGAGCGACGTCCAGCCGTCGAAAGTCTGCAACGCGATGTAATCCCCCGCTACAGCTCGTTCAAAGCTGTTGGAAAAGACGTTGGTCGGCACGGCCAAGGGCGCGAACGGCGGCGGCGCAAACTTGATCGGGGTGGTCGTCAGGTTCGTGTTCTCGGTAAACAGGAGGTAGTTGTGAATCGTCTGGATGGATGTGACGTCGTACAGCCATTTCGTGCCGGCATTGGGATTACCAAACTCGTTCATCACAAAGGTGACCAGCGTGGAAGTCCCCGGACCAAAGTCCACGTCGAACTGCACGTCTCCGTTGGTCATTCCCGTGTCATAAATGCGCCGGCCATCATAGTAAATCGTCATTTGGTCATCCTCGCCAGCGAAGGAAGCGAAGACTTTCAGTGTCCCGAACGTGACGCCGAGGTCATAAATGTTGGTCACCGCGTCCGGTCCGGTATGGGTGTCGGAGAAGACGTTCGTGGTCATGTACGTCGAACCAAACCCCAGGTCATTCGTCCACCCGCGGTTCTCCGTGAGCAGGATGCGCGTGCCCTTGGGACTGACCAGCGTGACCGCCAGGTCCGAGACGCGCGGGTGATCTATCCGCAAGCCCACCTCCACACTACTGATGCGGGTTTGGTTGCTGACCCAAATCCAGGCGCTGGTCACGGCGTCATCGAGCAGCGGCAGGTTCTCCGACTGGGTATAAAGCCGCGGGATGATGGCGCTCGGGTCGAGGTCCACCTTCACGGTCAACTTGGCCCATTGTTCCACGTCCTCCGGGTTATAGATGCCGATGTAATAGCGTCCCTCCGTCAACGGCGGCAGGTCGGCGCGGTTGATGGTCAGGCAGAACGTGCCGGCGCCGGTGAATTCGATCATCTTGTCGTAGAGGTTCGTCGTCGGGAAGTCCCCCCGCCGAACATAGAGTCTCAGCCCCAGGCCCGCGTTCGTGGTCGTGACGCAGACTTGCAGGTTCGTCGCGGCGACCGGCACGTCCACGTAGTCAAAGCTGAAACTCTTGGGCTGAATGGCCCGCCATTGGCCGTCGGCGTCAATGTTCTGCGGCTCCAACCGGATGGTGAGGGCATCCACGCGGCCGGTTTGGGTGTTCGCGTCGTCAATCATCTGCAGCAGCCACAGACCGATGCCTTTGCTGCCCACGAAATCCCGCAAGGTGCCTGGCCCGTCCGACTGTTGCGAGTTCAGAACATCACCCTCCTGGTTGTCCTCGTAGATAAACTCCCGCCGGACGCCGTCGCCATCCAGCCAACGCCCACCAAAGGTGTGGTTGTTGAGCACGGCCGACACGGTGTTGTGGTTCAGCCGCCGGAGCAGGTCGCCAAAGTTCTCGTGCGCCACGATCGTACTGACCACCGCCCGCCGGACGTTGATCGGTTTGATGCAGAGCGCGAAGACAAAGCCCGCCCCGGGATCGCTGGCCGAGCCGTCCGGGATCACGGTCGGCAACGGGAAGCCGCGCAAGATCAAGTTGCCGTTCTCCTCCTCCATGAACGGAAGCAGACTGAACACCCCGACAAATCCAAACTCAGACGCCATCTGGTCTTCGGACTTGATGCCGACGTAATAGACGCCCTTGGGAACGGCGTTGCTGAAGGCGACAACCTCAGTGCCGCTGCGACCGCGCGAATGATCGGCGGCAGCCAGGGCGGCCGGGTCGAGATCGAGCAGTTTCGGATTGGTCGAGACATACATGTCAATGTCCGCCTCCTCGCGCGTGGCGTTGGCCAACTTGTCCTCATTCACGCCGAGGCGAGGCACAGACAAGGTGTAAGGCAGGAAGGTGACAAACGCGGCGTTCGTGTAGCTGGCGGTGTTGGTCAGCACGAAGAAATGCCACTGGTTGGTCATGCCGTTCGTGACGCCCATCAAGGGCGTGTTCGCGCCCACGTGCTGGCCGAGCAGGAGCGTGCCGGTGACCTTGTTCTCAGAATTCGTGTCCCCCGAGGTGTCAAACGTATTCGTGGTCCATGTGATGTTGGGCCGCGGCGCAGTGAGGTTCGGCTGCGGCGTGAGCCGGAAGGCGTTCGTCACCAAGCCGTCGCCGCTGGAAATGACCAGTGCGTAGTCCTGATAGGTGTCGTTGGTATGCGCCGTGACAGCGTTGACGTTCACGCGGCTGCCGAGGACGGCGATGGCGTAGTTCGTCCCCAGCAACGGTGGCAGATAGACGTTCTCCACGTTGTTGACCACGTCGGCGTTCGGCGGGGTGTTGCTGCCAGAGGGAATCCACGGCTGGTTGAAATCGCTGCCGGGTGGGATGTCATTGCCGAAATAGACGGTACCGGTGTCGAGGTTCGTGACCACGAGGTCCAGGTCGTTGACGAGTTTCACGCCGGCGGCGGGGTTGCCGGGCGGGTCGGTCCACACCAGCGTCACGCGCAAGGGCACGGTGCGGGCCGGGTTGGAAAGCGTGAGGTGACGGACGTGTTGGTCGCCGGTGGCCAGGGCGTTGGTCGGGTCCTGGTCGAAGAACAGCATCGGCCATTCGGCGGGCGTGTCGTTGGTCAGCAACGCGGGCACCGTGGTGGGCAGGTTGACCATTCCCCAGCCTTGGTAATTGTGCAGCGTGGCCACCTGAAAATCGTAGCCCGGGCCCAGCGAACGGGCGCCGTTGATGAGCAGCGCCTTCATCAGCGCCGGGCTGTTGGTCCGGCCGCGTTCCTGGAAGAACTGCTGCATCAAGGCCAGCGTGCCGGAGACATGCGCCGCCGCCATGCTGCTGCCGCTTTCGTAGCGATAGTACTTGGGATCGCCGGTGCAAAGCGTTTCGTTCAAGTTGCTGCGCACCGTGTACTCGTTGCCCAGATCGTTGGTGGTCGCCACCGTGGTGCGGAGGTTGAACCACACCACCTCGTCCGTGAAATTGGCCACGCTGTAGTTCCAGGCGGTGTCGGTCGGCGTCAGGCTCGGGCCGTTGTCCGGCGGCATGCTCACGTGGTTCGTGACCACGAAGTCAAAGAGGTTGGTCCGGGGGATCCCCGCCTGCCGCACGTAGATGGGCAGATCGGGCAACGGACTGGGGCCTTCCACGCTTTCGAACAAGTCAATCCACAGCGCCACGGCGTTCCACGGCAGGTAGATCGAGTAATTGTTCAGCCGGCCCGCCCGAACCCGCAGGTCCTGATAGTCATCAAAGTAGTAATTGGTCGGGTTGTAATAGTCCTTCTGGTCCCACTGACTGGACCGCGTGGAGATCACCCACGACCCCGGCGCCACCACGTCCGGCTTGAATCGCCCATTCTCGCCCTCGACGCCCACACCCACATTGCCGCGGCTGGAATACGCCGCCACCTGGTCGCTCGAATCCGTCCCGAACTTCCACGGCGTGTTGGTGGTGCAAATCACCACGTTCGTCCCGTCAATGTTCGTCGTCACACATGTTGTGAAGTCGGACACGACCCCGTTGGTGATGTTGCGCAACTGCTCTGTGGCGCCGACCGTGATGACGTTCTTGGCCGTGCCCGGCGACCGGATGGAATCCGCCGTACCGCCTTGGCCGTCGTCCGCTCCGCCCCCAGCGTTGCCGGCGGCGAAGACGAAAAGCAGCGGCTGCGAGCCGGGCTCGCCGGGAATTGCGTCGCGCGTCGCCGCGTCGTAACGCGCGGCGGCCAGGTCGTAGCCACTGTTGCCGACGTAATGCCAACTGTTGTTCGAGATGAGCGCGTTGGTCCGGGCGGCGGCTTCCTGCATGGCGGAATCCGGGTACCACGGGCCGCCCTGCGCGATACCGGGCCGGTTCAAGAAGCCGACAGGTTGCACAAACACGGTCGCTCCCGGAGCGGCGCCGCGGAACTGGCCGTCCACGTATTGCCCATTCGTTCCGGCGGTCGAACCAAACGCGTTGGTCACCGTGGTGGACATCGCTCCGTTGCCGGCAATGGTACCGATGACGTGCGTGCCGTGACCATTCGTGTCCTCCAGCAAGCTGGCTTCCGAGGCGAACACGCGGTTCACCAAGTCGGGGTGCGTGGCGTCCACCCCGGAATCGCTGACGCTGACCATGACGTTGGTGCCGGTCAACCCGAGCCAGTTGTCCGGCGTGACATCGTTGGTGGCCACGCCGATGCGGGCGCGGCCCAGGTCGTTCGCAAGGGTGCGCGCGAGGGCCGGTTCGATCACCTGCACGCCGGGCAAGCCGGCCAGCGCGGCGAGGCTGAATGAATCCGCGCGCTCAGGAGGCGCGACCGCGGGCTCGATGGTGACGACCGGACCGAAGGGGGAACGCTCCTCCGCCAGAATCACCGCGTTCATCTGCCGGATGGCATCCAACGTGGCCTCGCGCGCGTCGGCGAACAACGCCACGTTCAACTGTTGCCCCAAGGGCAGCGGGGTCTGGTCCACGGCGAATTTCAGCAGGTCGGTCTTGAGCTTGTAGTACGGCTCGTAGGCGATCACGGACTGCACGCCGGGCTGTCCACTCAACCGCCCGACGGCCTCGCCCGGCAAGCGCACCAGATAGGCGTTGTTCGGGATGTAGGCGATCACCGTGCCGCCGGCCTCACGCAGCGCGGCGCGGAAGGCCTCCGTGATCCGCGGGCGGGCTTGGACAATAAACGTGCCGTGGTCGCCCCGCGCGCGGAGATGTTCCGGGATCGCCGGGGCGGCGGCGGTGGTGTCAATGAAAGCGTTTTCGAGCAGCACGGCGGTGGGCCGCCGGGTCCATTCCGGGGGCGTGAGGCTGGCGTTTTGCAGCCGCAGCGAGGCCACGGGGAGACCAGTGGGGAACGGCGTCTCGGCGCGGGTGGACAACAATCGCCAAGGTTCGGCATGGCGCAGGGAGCGCGGCGTGGTGTCCACCGCTTGGTCGGGCGTGGCGGCGGTGGTCGCTCCGCCGGGGGCGATTGCCGGAGCGCGCTCGGCCGCCCAGCGATCACCCAAACGCCAGAAGAGGAACGCGCCTGCAAACAGCAGCAGGCTCAACACAAACCAGGTCAATGGTCGCCTAAACATAACGCACTTCCATTCCTTTCAGCTTCCAGCCGTCCGCCACCGCGGCGCCGGCTCCCCCACTCGCGGCAACTCGGGTCGCCCGTCCGACAAACCGTTCACAAGGACATGCCCCGCCGACTGGGAAGTCGGCGATCCGGCAGGTTTGGAAACCTGCGCTGCTTCGCCTGTCCATTCTCATTCCGCCATCCTCGCCCTTCCATTTTCCACCCTCGCCGTCCTCAATCCGGCGGCAAGGGGTTGTAACTCTCCACCACCACGCGCGGCTGGAGAGGTGCGCCTTCCACCCGGACCACGGCGCGCAGGGCGGTTTCCGCCGTGATCTGGTAATTGGTGCAAAGGCCGGCAAACGGCCCGCTGGCGATCACGGAACTCGTCGCCGGCCGCAGCGTCTGTCCATAACCGTAAATCACGAAACGCGGCTCGCCCACTTTCAACAACCCGAGGACCTGCTGCGGCAGCCGCTCGTAAGCGGCGTCCGTCAACCCCTGCTGCAACTGGATCGGACTGTTCACGTTCAGGAACGGCGAGGCCACCGTCAACGCTGGCGCCGAGAGCCAATCGCCCAGGTTCGTGAAGACGCCCATGCCGGACCGGTTCGTGGCCCGGGCAAGATTGATGTCCCGCACCAGCGTGGCGAGCGGCGCGAGCGGATCCTCACCCGCCGGCTGCACCACGATGGGGCGATACGTCGGGGGCAGGCGTGGGATGCCGTATTGCAGCGCCTCGACCTGCGAGTCGGACAGGTTATTCGTTACCGCCAGCACGCCGCCGAAGACCGCCGCCCAAGCCGCCAGCCCGCTCTGGTTGATGGACAACTGACCGCGCGACGCGGTGTCGCTGAAGGCGGTGGTGAACAGGTCGAAGATCAGCCGGTCGGTGACGGGCTGCGTCCGCAAGGAATCAAAGGCGTCGGGATTGCCGCTCCAAGTCATCCACTTGAGGTCGTTGACGGGCGGCGACTTGAGATAGACGGTCTGCCAGGGCGTGCCCCGGTGAACGCGCCCCAGCCAGCCGATGTTCGGGAAACGGTTCGTCGGAAAATCCCAGTCATCCGAAGACGTCACCAAGGGGTCTTTCAAGGTCAGGTTGTACTTGTCGGCATCCTGCGACTGCACGGACGATCCACCCCAAGGCTGGTAGCGATTGTTGACACGGCCGATATTCTCAAGCGTTTGCGTGGGCACGCCAGGTTTCTCGACTTCCCTTCGGAGCGCGTTGGTGCCGAGGAAATACCGCAGGTCCGCGGGGGTGTAATGCACCAGCGGGTCGTTCGCCTGCCAGGTCAAGTAGCGCGAGAGCTTCAGCGAGGGTGTGAACGGGACTTCCTGAACCAGGTTGGTGTTGTCCGCCATGTCCTGGTTGTAGAGCGGCGCGAGATTGAAGAAACGGCGGAAGTTGTCAATAGCCTCCTGTTTCGAGGGAACCGCGAGCCCATAGGAAGTCCAATCCACGGAGTTCGCGCTGAAATCGCCCAGCGCGATGCGCGTCTGGTAAACGATACCGCGGGTGGGCGCCGTAATGCCTCCCCCACCCTGCCGGTTCGTGTCCCACAACGACCCCCAGCCGGGCGTGCCGTCCACGAACGACATGATCTCCGCATTCAAGTCACGCACGCTGTCGAGCCCCGCCATCTGCACGTAGTCAACAATCCGACCGGTGGCGCGGTCCAGCATGACAAACTGCAGGCGGTTGGTCACCGCCACGCCCCATTGCGGGAAGGGGAAGTCCTCGTAAGGTTCAAACGGCAGCTCCAGACGGTTCGTCAGCGTATGCGACGCCCGGCGGTACATCGAGGGCACGGGGAAGTTGATGTTGGTGAGCAGCGGCACGACGAAGGCTTGGGCCGGCCAGACCGCGACGTTCGAGACGCCCCAGACCGGGAATGTGGTGGTTCCTCCCGGCGGCCATTGAAGCTGCAATCCATCGCTGTTGGTCAGGGCCAGGTTCATGTAGTTGGTCACCCGGATCTCCACCGGTCGCGTGTAATTCGAGCGGGTGTAGGAGTTCCACACCTCCGCGCCCAGCACGTTCGAGATGCTCAGGAGATACATCTGGTTGGTCCGGAAGGTCGAGGGATCGGCATCCACACGGTTGCGGGTGATTCGGAGCTTCCGGGTGATCTGGAACACACTTTGGAAGGCGAACTCGTTGAAGTTCGGCAGGCCCTTTTTCGCGCCGATGATCCACGGCACGCCGTGGGCGTTGGGCACGTTGGCGGGGTTGTTCGTGTCCACCGGCGTTCCAACCGGCGGGATGAGGGCGACCGCCGCCGGACTGCGCAAATCCAAAGGCACCGTCAAATAGGCCTGGGCGTTCCGACCAACCTCGAAATAGTCGGTTATGAACACGTCGTTGCCGCGGGACCTCAAGACAGGCTTGAACACGGTGGGATACTGGAATCCCTGGTCCGTGCGATTGGTGGGGTCCTGGGTCGCCTCCCAAACATTGGCGGCCAGTTGCAGCAGGCGATGCACGCTGGCGCTATAAACAAAATTGCTGCCGGCCTTGACCGGAATGGCCGAAAGGCCAAACGGCCCGTTGGTGGCGAACGTGGCCGCGTACCAGGCCAGGTCGGTGTTCCGCCATTCCTGGGTGTACCGCTTCAACAAGCGATCCGCCGCGTTCGTAAAGAAGGCCGTCGCCGTCCACGGATAAAAATTCGTCGCGCTGGCGATGCCGGCGGCATTCTTGCGGACCAGGTTGTCATAGTTGAGGTTCATCTTCTCCGGCGGCTCGGGGTCGGAATCTGTGCCCAATTGCGCGAGCATCCGGTAAAACGTGTAGCGGTCGTAGGAGTTGAGCTTGGCGCCCGCGCTGGCCAGGCGGTTGGAGAAGTCGAACGAGGTCCGCATTGCGTCGAGCAGGTCCTGCGTGGTGAAGAAGTGGTTCGGCGTCTCGGAGCCGGACCAGGGGAATTTCACCCGGTTCGCCTCGTCGGTGGCGTCGAGGGCTTGCGCCGGCAGGAAGGTGCTCATCATCAGCGGCCCGTTGGCGTAACCATCCACGCCGTCAAGCTGGAAGGCCAGCCCGCCGATCGTGGGTCCGAAAAGCGTGTTGACGCTCTGCAAATTCTGGTAGGTGTCCCGGTAGCGATAGCGGATGAGCGAGGTCGCATTCGTGAAGGCGGTGCCCTGGCTCGGCTGGTTGAGGTTCGTCCGGTAAAAATAGGCGGCGGCGGCGGGATACGGCGGCACCGGCTCCAGGCCGGCGCCGTTTCCGCGATTCCAGAGGTTGGTGTTCAGGTCGGCCAAGAACGCGGCCAGGTTCAATTCAAACGGCGCGACGCCCATGTTCCGCAGGAAGCCGTCCGTCAACGGGCTGAGCATCTTCGCCTGGTTGTGACTCGCGTTCAGGTCGAGGGTCTTGCCCGCCGGCACCGCGAGCCAGGCATAGCGCGACACGAAGCGGTTGGACGAGGAGTGCGGTTGATCCGGCCGCTCCAAAACGCCGATCCACTCCGGGTCGCCGACGAAATGGTTGCTCACGGTCTGCCCCAGGAGCGGCGCCGCCAGCAGCGTGCCGTTGGTATGGTGGAACGGACGGGCCGGATCCCAACTGATCACCGGCAGAAAGCCGTTGGTGTCGTAACGCCCGTTCCGGTTCAGGTCGAGGTAGAACCGGAACTCGTTGCTGTTGGCAAAGAGGCGGTTGGTGATGAACACCGGCGCGGGCGGGTCGTAATACAGGTTGGCCAACACCTGCGCGTAGTCCGCCGAGCCCGGGACCACGGGCGTGCCGTCCCGATACGTGAAGCTGACGTTGGTCGTCCAGAAGCGAGTGGCCGGCGTCAGTTGCTCCGCCGGTTGGGCTTTGTTGAAGCCAAAGGGGTTGAGGTAATTGGTCGAAACCCGAAGGTCGTAGGCGTACGCGTTGGTGAACGCGAGCATGGGAGCGATCAGGTCCGCCTTCGCACGGTTGAGGGCCATCTCGGCGGCCAGCGTGGCGACGGTCTGGTCGGTGCTGGTCGTGACCGCGCCCTTCTCGCGCCGGCTCAGCACCAGCAACGCGATCGCCATGAACGTGATCACCGCCAGCATGATGATGGTGATCACCAGCGCCACGCCCCGCTCCGCGATCCGTGGCTGCGGTTGTGAAACCGCAGCCGGATTAAGCCGAACCGCCCGAGTTCCGTTCGCGACGACAATGGGCTGCCGATTGACATCGGCGGCTACGGCGGCGGTAGATTTCCAAGCACGATTCATTGGTAAGCCTTCACGTCCACAGCCGAAATGGGGATGTACTGCCGGAACACGTGAACCTGGGCGACGTGATTCGACAGGTAATTGCGGCGCGCGGCGGCCGTGGGCAACGCCTTCACCCGTTCCAGCAAGCGCGTTTCCAGGAAGCCCAACTCAATTTCCACCGCGGCGGGCACCGCGTTGCTGAAGAACTTGTAGAGCCCGATCTCGCCCGGCACCGCCGCCGTGGATTCGCGAATGTCGCTGTTCCGCTGGTCGTCGCTCAACTCGTCAACGATCCACTCGCCCGCCGGATTGAACGCACGCACGCGCAGATGCACCACGCCATCGGCCACGCGGCTGAACTTGTAGGGATCCGTCAGCGGCGTGTTGAGGAAATCGTTGAACAGGCCGGGGACCAACTCGGGGGTCCTGAGCGGATTCGACACCGAGGCGGAATACCGGTAGAGCGCGCCCACGCCGGCGTCGGGAGCGCTGATGCGGTAGCCCACGCCGGTCCATACTTGGTTCTCGCACGTCAGGAAGAACAGCTCGTGCGCCACGTTCGTCCGGCGCCCCTGAATGCCGGGCAACTCCTGGTAGAGCGGCGTGATGAGTGGAAGCCAGGCGTAGAAATTCACCGTGTTTGAGAGGCCGGACGGGCGGGTTTGCGCCACTTCCCGCGCCAGCAAGTCCGCAGCGGCGCGGCCGGACTCGAGCACGTCAATTTGCGCCATTCCCGCGCGAAACGCCCGTTGCGTCTGGCCGAACATGGCCATGAGCCCCAGCACGATGACCGAAAGCAACGCCACAACGATCAGGATTTCCACGAGCGAGAAGGCGCGGGAAACCCGAAGTCCGCGGCCGGAAGCCGGCCGCCGGATGGAGTGGTTCAAGGGAAAAGCCATCGCGCCTCCGGTCAAGGGTTGCGCACGTAGGTGCGGGGTTGGAAGAAATACAGCGACTGCCCAAACTCATTCGTGGCGGCGAGCTGGCCGGCAACCGCGGCGCGAAAGACCTGACGGCCATCACCCGTGCGGCCCCGCGGCAGGAGCGGCCAGCGGAAGAGCAGCCGGATTTCGTGCAGGTTCGGGTGGGTGCTGCGGGCCACCATCCAGTAGTTGGAGCGCGCCGCAATCTCGTCGGCCGTCAGTCCGGCCACAGGGTACTGCACCATGTTAGTATCCCAGCCGGCGTAGGGCGACACTTCGGAAACCATGCGGTAGCTGAAGGCCATCTCGCGCACATTGGCGTTGGTCTGCGGGGATTTCTCGACCGCCGCCCCACTCATGGCCCGAACGTAGGCCGCCACATAGTTGCTGACGGCGATGATCCGGTTCGGCAGATCGTGATAGGTCAGCTTCGGCGTGCTGAGCAGGCCAATAATGTTGGTGCCGTTGAAGAAGTTGTTGGGATAAAGCGGCGGCTGCGGCGTGCCATTGATGAAGTAGTTGGTGGGGGTGAGCAGATGCACCTCGGGATACCCCGTCAACAGATTGCCGTTGATGTCATAGGCCGAAACAACTTTCGTGATGGCGTCCACGTAGTTGGTCAGGTCATCGCAGCCGCGGGCGCCGGAACGGATGGCGTTGAGCCAGACGGTGGCGTCCTGGTTGATGATGGTTTCATCCCGGTTCTCGCGCTGGACATCGAGACCGCGCGGCAGCACGCCGATAATGGCAATCATCCCCAGGCCGATGATCGCCAGACTCAGGGCGATTTCGACCATGGTGAAGGCCCGCTCGCGTGAAGGGCAGCCAAACGTGGTTTTCATCGAACCTCCTGTCGTTCCACCCGCGCCCGGCCAGTCAGCCACTCGACGTGGACCAGCGTGAAGGCGTTGGTGCTGTTGCCCTCCGGTTTTTCCGAGACGGACGGCGGTTTCTGCAGCGTCACTTTGTTGGCGTCCAGCGCGACGCCCAGGCTGCCGCGGGCCAGCGGGATGTATTCGTCCTCGCGGGGATACCTCTCACGCGTGCTGCTGCCGGAGTTGACGGCGCCGATCACCGAGCCGAGATGGTCGAACGCGATGTACGGCAGCCGGAACGCGATTGAACCCTCCGGCGACGGAAACGGGATGCGGTCCTCCGCCGTGGTCAGGTTGAAGCCCTTGACGTGGAAGACGCGGTCCGGCGTGGCGGGCGGTGGCGGATCGGCGATCGTCCGCGCGATAACCGGTTCGTTGTTTCCGGTGGGCGGGGCGAACTTCCACGGCGCAATGAACGTGCCCTCCGGCAGGCTGCGCCACTGGGAAAGATACCGGGCCACGTTCCGGCCCGGCTGGTCGCCGGCGCTGCGCACGGTGACGAAGGTGTAGGAATTGAGTTGCTTGTCGAAAAGCTTGGAGGCCTTGTCCTTTTCGGCGGGGGGAAGATTGTTGTAGGCGGCCAGGTTGCCGACATAGGAACTGTCGTTCCAAAAGTTGGCCGGCAGAAAGATCATATAGACGGTGGTGCGCTGGCTGATGGCAAGCTGGCGGGCGCGATGCACGTCATCCATCATCTGGCGCATGGCCGAAGCCGCCGCCTCGGCCTTGCCGAAGTTCTTGAGGGCCGGAACGACCATCATGGCCAGGATGCCCATGATGGACAGCACCACGAGCAGCTCGACGAGCGTGAACGCGGCGGTTGTGCGGGCGGATTTCACGGTCAGTCTTTCCAACTGGTGATGTTGTCCTTGTTGACGCCCTGGTTCGCTTTCACGCTGGCGCTGACGCTCCTGTCCGCGCCGAAAGACCAAACCATGACGGGTGAGTTGCCCTCGTACTTGTTCGAATTCGGATTGGGATCGGAGTTGAACAGCCCGTCGTACCCTTGAGGCTTGTTGTCTTCGACTTGGGACACGCCTCTCAAACTGTAAACAGCATCCCGGGTCTTGCCATCGTAACTCAGGTCCAAGGTGATGATGTAGGGATTGCCCCAAGGATCGCGATAAACGCCATCTTTGCCGACCCCGGGAGAAACCGTGTCGCTCACAATGGTTGGCTGAAGGAACTTGTGGCGCTGAGGGTTTTTGACATGTCCCTTGTTCACGGTGGGAGTGCCGTCAGGATAGAACTCGGCGTCCATGAGGATGGCGATGACTTCGGCGTTGCTGGCTTGGTAGTCCTTGTCGTTGCCCACGTTCTGAATGTGCGGCAGCTCGTTGTTGTTCCTGTCCCTGAGCCACAGCGACGAGCTGTACTTCGTCCCGAAGGTGAAATCGGGGCAAGTGGCGTTCACCGATGCCTGGGCCTCAGCCGACGCGGGCAGCCGATTGTAGGTGGTTTCGTATTGCGTGATCGCCTGGACAATGTTCGCGATCTCCATGCGGGCCTGCTTCTTCTTCGCGCTGTCCTTCATCTTGGCCAGCGCGGGCATGAGCATGGCCGCCAGGATGCCAATGATGGCGATGACCACGAGCAGTTCGATCAGCGTAAAGGCCGGCGTCGAACGGCGAGAACGGAGGAGGCTGGTTTTCATAGGTGGGATCCGAAGATTGCGAGGCGGTCGGGCGCTTAGCGCCGACAGGCGGCGAACGCGGGGCTTTGCCCTCTTGGAGCCGGCCGCCCCACTCACCGCCACAGCCGGCAACCATGCGCTGTCTTGCCAGGCAATGGCCACTGGCAGGCGGCGGGTTTCGATTGGTAGGGTGATAGGCATGCGAACGCGGGTGATCAGAGGGTTTACCAGGGCGTCGTGACGCTCTGGGGCTCTTTGCTCCAGTTGCTGATCCGGAAGATCTTCCCGCCGGCGGTCACGTCCACCCAAAGGTCGAACGCGCCCGGATTATTCGTGGGATTGGTGGAAATGTAGCGCCAAGGGTTCAGGCCGGGCCGGCTTGGAATAGGCTGGAAATCGTGGTCCGCCGGCCATTGCACCGGGCAGGCGAGGATGCGGATGCCAGGAGGAATTTCGGCGGACTGGTTTGGTTTCAGTTGGGTCAAGAACGCTTTCGCAGGCGGAGCGTCGTCAGCGTTTGCAGTACGGGTGCAGTTAATGAAGCCGGTGACGGACGGCACTGTCTGCCCCGGACGATGACCGAACGCCTCTTCAAAAGCACTCTTTGTATTCTCGATACGCGCGCTTCCGTCCAGGGTTTCGTACACCGTGCCGTTGTTGATCAACTTTGTGCCGAGAAGTTCATAGTAGAGCTGGTTCGTCCGTGGCAAGGCGCTGTCCGGAGGGTAGTGGCCCAGCTTGTCCTTGTAAGCCTCGATCGCCAGCACCAGCGCGCCCAACTCGGCCTGGGCCCGCGTTTTGACCGCCTTGACCTTAACCGCGCGGGTCACCGGGAAAACCAGCCCCGCCAGCAGGCCGATGATGGCGATGACCACCAGCAGTTCGATGAGCGTAAACGCAATGCCGGCACGGGCGCGGGCGGTGACTTGAGTTTTCATCGGGTCCTCCTCCAATTCAACGTTCGCGGAGTTCGTCCTCCATGCGCTCGCTGAGCCATTGTTTGATCATGCTTTGGTAATTCAAATACCGCGAGCGCGCCAGGCGCTTGATGCGGGCCAACATCCGCGGGTCCATCCGCAAGGTGACGGTGATGGACTCGGAGGCTTCGGACGCGGAAGCCACCGCCGCCTCGATGAGCCGCAGGTCCGGCTTGTTCTCCAGCCAGAAATCCGCCTCGGCCTCTTCGGTGTCGAAGATCGGCACTTCTTCCCATGTGGCGAAGGTCCGCATCGTCTGCCTCTTGGTTTCTCACGGTCACACTCACACTCCCGCCGATCATTGATTCAAACTCTGATCCAGCTTCCGCTGGTAAAAAAAACGCTCATCCGGCTCGAAAGGTCGCGCGAGGATCACCCGCACCTGCTTGCCGTTCGTGCGATACACGCTGAACACGCCCACTCCCCCCGCCGACATGCCCAAGTTGAAGTACCGGGCCTGAACCGAAAACCGAGCCGAGTCCGGCATCAGCCGCAAGGCGAACGGATCCTCGAAGGACTCCTCAATGTCCCGCTGGCTCAAAGAGCTATCCAAGGCGAAGGGCGGATTGTTCCAATCAAACTCCATCTCGGTTCAATTGTAATGTAATCGCCCATGCAATGTCTTTACATTGTATTTACACAGGCAGTTCAGTTGTGTCAACATCTTTTCATCGGCGAACCATAAAAAACTGGCCGCCGATCCGTGATCGGCGGCCACAGACATCTGCCGAAGGACGGCCGACTAGTCGCCGCCGCCCTTCTTGTCGCCCGCATCCACACCTTCCATGAGGCGGATCAAAGGCAGGAACATCGCGATCACAATGCTGCCGACGATCACAGCGAGACAGACAATCATGATGGGTTCGAGCAACGAAGTCATCGCCGCGACAGCGTTGTCCACCTCGTCGTCGTAAGTGTCGGCGATCTTCAGCAGCATTTCGGGGAGGGCGCCCGTCTGCTCACCGACGTCCACCATGCTGATGACCATTGGCGGGAACACGTGGGAGCCTTCAAGCGGGGCGGTGATGGTTTCGCCCTCCTTGACACTCTCGTGGACGGCGGAAATGGCGTTGCCCACGATGACATTGCCAGCGGTTTCTTTGACGATCATCAGAGCCTGCAAGATCGGCACGCCGCTGCTCACCAGCGTTCCCAAGGTGCGGGAGAAGCGGGAGATCGCGAGCTTGGAAATCACCGGGCCGATCACTGGCATCTTCAGCTTGAACTTGTCGAACACCCTGCGGCCGAACTTCGTTTTGACCGCCAGCTTGATCACGACGAAGATGGATACCACAATAATCAGGGTGACAAGGATGTTCTCCTTGACCGTGCGGCTGATGCCGAGCACCAAGCGGGTGAATCCAGGCAGTTTTTCACCGTCCAGCAAACCGGAGAACACTTCCTCGAACTTGGGGATGACCCACACCATCAACACCGTGATGATGACCACGGCGACGATCAACACGGCGATGGGGTAGAACATGGCCGCCACCACCTTGCCCTTGATCTTCTGCGCCTTCTCCTGAAACTGCGCCAGACGATTGAGCACAACCTCCAACACACCGCCCATCTCACCGGCCTTGACCATGTTCACGTAAAGGCGATTGAAGACCTTGGGATGCTGGGCCAGACCTTCGGAGAACGTGCTGCCGCCCTCGACGGACAACGCGAGTTCGTTGATGATGCGTTTCAGGGTCGGATTCCGCTCCTGTTTCTCCAGCACGCGCAGACCGCGCAGCAACGGCAGACCGGCGTCCACCAGCGTGGCCAACTGGCGGGTAAACGTCGTCAGGATCTTGGGTTTGACTTTGCCGCCGATGCCCGGGATTTTGATTTGGATGTCAAACGAGCCTCGCTTCTTTCCGCCCTTGCCGGCGGGGCGACTGGCGGTTTTCGAGGCGGCCTTTCCCTTCTTGTCCGGCTTGTCCTTGTCCACCTCGACGATCTTGGTGGGAAAGAGGTTCATCTCCTTGATGCGCCCGATGGCCTCGTTCTGGCTGGTCACCTCCAAGGTGCCCTTGGTTTCCTTGCCCTGGGCATCCATCGCCACGTAACTGAATTTTGGCATGGCCGGTCCTTTCGCTTAAGTGTACTTCACCACTTCCTCGATTGTTGTATCTCCATCGAAGATGCTCCGCAAGCCGTCTTCGCGCAAGGTGGTCATTCCCAGCTCAATCGCCTTCTGACGCAGCACCACGGTGGGAGCGCGCTCGTTGATCAGATTGCGGATGGCATCGGTAATGACCAGCAACTCGAAGATGCCTTTGCGGCCCCGGTAGCCCGTGTCGTTGCAGGCCGAGCAGCCGCGACCGTAATAGAACACTTTATCGCCCAAGTCGTGCGGAGAGAGGCTGAGCAAAGTCAACTGGCTTTCGGTCGGCTCAAAGGGCGTCCGGCAATCCTTGCAGATCTTGCGCACCAAGCGCTGGCCAAGCACGGCCATGAGGGTGGAGGAGATCAAGAAGGGCTCCGTCCCCATGTCCACCAAGCGCGTAACCGCGCCGGGAGCGTCGTTCGTGTGCAGCGTGCTCAACACCAAGTGGCCGGTCAGGGAGGACTGAATGGCGATCTGCGCCGTTTCAAGGTCGCGCATTTCCCCGATCATGATGATGTCCGGGTCTTGGCGCAGGAACGATCTCAGGGCCTTCCCAAATGTCATGCCCATCGCTTCGCTGATCGGCACCTGCATGATGCCCTCAATGTCAAACTCGACCGGGTCCTCTGCCGTCAGCAACTTCGAGTCAATGGCGTTGACCCGCCGTAGCGCCGAGTAAAGGGTCGTGGTCTTGCCACAGCCAGTCGGGCCGGTGACAATCAAGATGCCGTTCGGTCGCAGAATGGCCTCGGACACGTAATCGTAGATGTACTTGGGAAAACCCAGCGATTCGAGCTCCAGGTTGACCGAGCTGCGGTCCAACACACGGAGCACGACCGACTCGCCAAACTGCGTGGGCAGGGTGGAAACACGCAGGTCAATCGAACGCCCGGCGATCTGATGCGTGATGCGGCCATCTTGCGGCACGCGGCGCTCCGAGATGTTCAGATTTGACATGACCTTGAGACGCGAAATCACCGGCAGCGCCAGGTGCTTCGGCGGCGGAGACATCTCGTACAAGGCGCCGTCCACGCGATAACGAATCTTGAACTCCTCCTCGAACGGCTCGAAGTGAATGTCGCTCGCCCGGTCTTGCACCGCCTGCTGGAGCACCAAGTTCACGAACTTGACGATGGGAGCCTGGTTGGCCATGTCCTCCATCAGGGCCACGTCATCGGTCGCCTCGGACTCCGCCGATTCTCGGGCGATCTCGGCGTCGGCACCCAACTCTTTCAGGACTTGGGAAACATCCGCGGTTTCCTCGCCGTAGAATTTCTCGATGGCTTTCTGGATCTGCGCCGGGTCCGCCACCACGGGCTGGATCTCGCGCTTCACCACGTAGCTGAGCTCGTCAATCTTCCCGGGATTCAACGGCTCGGCGAAAGCCACCCGCAGGCTCGAACCCGATTCCTCCACCGGAACACACTGGTAAAGCCGTGCCGTGGCCGGCGGAATCAGCCCCAGCAAATCCGCTGGCGGATGCTTGTCCCGCAACTGCACCACCTCTGTGCCCAAATAGTCCGCCTCCACCTGCAGGATGGTATCCAAATCCATCACCCCGTAGTTCTGCAGGAGCTGCATGACGGGCGTGCCCGTGCGCTTGAACTCGGAGGCGACCTCCTCGTACTGGAGATCGTCAATCAACTGGCGCTCTTTCAAAAGGGCGAGCAGCGGGCTGTGAATGTCTTCCGCCATAAACACTATTTCGGCTTCGCGGCCCCGGGCGTCTCCGCCCCAACGGCTTGAGCCAACTCCAACTCTTGGAGCTTCGCCTGGATGGTCGTCGGGTCCTGCGCTTTGGTGATCACCTCGTCCCGCGAAATCATGCCCTGCATGTATTTGTCCATGAGAAAGCTGTCCAGCGTGACCATGCCATACTTCGCTCCCGTCTGGATGTCCGAGTTGATGCGGAACGTCTTGTTGTCGCGAATCAACGCGGCGATGGAAGGCGTGTTGACCATGATCTCGAAGACCGCCACCCGCCCGGGCTTGTCCACTCGCGGCAGCAGCAATTGCGAAATCACGGCCTGCAGCACCGTCGAAAGCTGAATCCGAATCATCTCCTGCTGGTTCGTGGGAAAGGCGTTCGTGATACGGTCAATCGTCTTCGCCGCGCCGGTGGTGTGCAACGTCCCGAACACCAAGTGGCCGGTTTCCGCCGCCGTGATGGCCGCCTCGATTGTCTCCAAGTCGCGCATTTCGCCGACCAGAATCACGTCCGGGTCCTGGCGCAACGCCCGGCGCAACGCCTCGGCGAAGTTCGGCACGTCCACCCCAATCTCGCGCTGAGTGATCAGGGCTTTCTTGTGCTTGTGATAGTACTCGATCGGATCTTCGACGGTGATGATGTGCGCCTCGTCGCGTTCCTCATTGATGATGTTGATCATCGAGGCGAGAGACGTGGTCTTGCCCGAACCAGTCGGTCCGGTGACCAGTACCAGACCGCGCGGCTTGTAGAGCAGTTCCTTGGCGGAGGGCGGCAAGCCGATCTGTTCGAACGTGAGCATCTTGTTCGGGATCTGCCGTAGCACCATTCCGAAGTTGCCCTTCTCCTTGAACACACTGACGCGGAAGCGCGCCAAGTCGCCAAACGCAAAACCAAAATCCGCGCCGCCGCGCTCGCGCACGTGCTGAATATGATCCTCGGAGGTGATACTGCGCATCAACTCCTCGGTATCTTCCGGGCGCAAGATCGGCCCTTCCACGCGGTGAAGGATGCCGTGGACGCGGATGACGGGCGCCGTGTTCACACGAATGTGCAGGTCAGACGCGTTCTCCGACACGACCAACTGCAACAAGTCTGACATCGAGTATGACATGATGAACCTGATCTTCTAAAAACTGAGACTGCCTGGAGCGCAATTGCTCACGTCGCCAATGGGAGCGTAGCGTTTGATCCTCAATCCCGCCTCCCCGTCAATCCACATCGCCCACGGTGGCCCGGATGACTTCCTCCGGCGTGGTCAACCCCGCCAGCACCTTGCGCACGCCGTCTTCGCGCAACGTCCGCATGCCCATCTCGCGCGCCCGGTTTCGCAGCACCGATGACGGCACCTTCTCGTAAATCAGCTTCCGCGATTCATCGTCCACGATGAACATCTCAAAGATGCCCATACGCCCGCGGCAGCCGGTGTTGGCGCAATTGTCACAACCCCGGCCCGCCCGGAAGTTCGCGTCCGCCACTTGCGAGGCGTCCAAGCCCAACTGCCGCAGTTCCTGCTCCGTCGGGGGCTTGGGTTCGCCGCATTTCTTGCAGACCTTGCGCACCAGCCGTTGCGCCATGATGCCCCGGGTGGAAGACGCCACCAAGAACGGTTTCACGCCAATGTCAATCAAGCGCGTCACCGCGCTTGGGGCATCGTTCGTGTGCAGCGTTGAAAACACCAAGTGACCGGTCAGGGACGCGTTGATCGCAATGCTCGCGGTTTCCAGGTCGCGAATCTCGCCCACCATGATCACGTTGGGGGCCTGGCGCAGCATCGAGCGCAAGGCCGCCGCGAACGTCAGCCCCACCGCCTCGTTGACCTGCACCTGGTTGATCCCGCCCAAGATGTACTCCACCGGGTCTTCCACGGTGATAATCTTGCGGTCGGGCCGGTTGATGAAGTGGAGCACCGCGTAAAGGGTCGTGGTCTTGCCCGAGCCGGTGGGGCCGGTCACGAGCAGAATGCCGTCCGGCATGCCAATCAGCCGCTCGAAGGTCTGCTGATCGTCCGTGAAGAACCCCAGTTCCGGCAACCCCAGCTTCAGCCCTTCCTTGTCCAGAATACGCATGACGATGCTCTCGCCGTGCGTCGTCGGCAGACAAGACACGCGGAGGTCAATCAACTTGTTCCCCACCTGGCTTTGAATACGCCCGTCCTGCGGAATCCGGTGCTCCGAGATGGACATGTTGGACTGGATTTTCAACCGGCTGATGATGGCGGCTTGCAGCCGTTTGGGCGGCCCCTTCATCTCATGGAGCAAGCCGTCAATGCGGTAACGCACGCGGAATCGCTTCGCCAGCGGTTCCAAATGGATATCCGACGCCCGCATCTTGAAGGCGTCGGTAATCAGCGAATTGACCAGCTTGATGAGCGGCGCGTCGGCTTCCACCGCCGAACCGTCCGCCCCCATCGCCTCCGCCGATTGGCTCACCTCGACGTGCTCGTTGGTCAATTCCTGAATGACATCCTTGAAGCGCTCATCATCGGCCGCGCTGCGCTGGCCGCCGTAGTACCGGCTCAACGCCGACTCGATGTCCTGTTCGGACGCCACCTGCAACACGATTTCCTTGTTCAGCAGGTGCGTCAGCGAGTCAATGGTCGCCAGATCGGACGGGTCGGCGATGGCCACCGTCAGCGAGTTCTCGTGCAGGTAAATGGGCACGACCCGGTATTTCTTGGCCACGTGACGCGGGACGGCGGCAATGACGCTGTCCTCGATCTTCATGCCGCTGAGGTTGACCACCTCCGCGCCGAAATGCGCCGCCTTGGCCTGGGTCACGTCCGCCGGGCGGATGAGTTTGTTGGCGACCATCAGGTCCACCACTCCCACCCCGGCGCCCTCCGCCTCTTTGCGAGACTGCGCGACTTGCTCGCTGCTGACGAACCCAAGGTCCACCAGCAAATCAATCAGATAATCGTCTTTTTCTGCCACAGCTTGATCCGGACGCCCGAAGGTCGTCCAACGCGAATGAGAGTAGTCCGCCGAAATCCGCCATGTCAAATGCGGACTCCATGCGGCCCGGGCCATCTCACCGTCACATTGTCGCATTGCGGTGCAGCCCGCAATCTCCCTGTGGAAGGCGTGGTCGCGAACCCTCTGCTGCGGACTGTTCGCATCAGCCTTCCTCGAAAGCCCCAATGCTCCGAGCCCCCAAGCCCGCGCAAGCGGTCAAGGCGCGAGCAGAACGCGGTAAAAGCGATTACTTAACGCGGCGTTATTCGTGTCGGCGAAGTTGAACGGCAATACTTGAGGAGTATTGGTCCACACGTCCGTCCAATCGCCGCCCAATGCGGACGCCGCTTGCACGATGTAATCTGGCCCCGCTTGGCCGACCACTTGGAAAACCGCTTGCTGACCATTCCAGCCAAAGTTGGTGATGGTCACCGGAAACAACGGATTCACGAAAACAACAAACGACTGGGTGTCGCTGCTTGGCGGCGAACCGTCGTCCGTAACCCGCACCGTGATGTAATTCGACATCCCCGCCCGGGCGACGGGGGGACGCCACTGGAAGGTTCCGTCGCCGGTGAGGGTTGCCCCCGTGAGGGATGTAACAAGGCTGAAGCTTAGAGTGTTGGTTGGCAGATCGCTGTCAGTGGCACTCACCGCGAAGCTGACGATCTGACCAGGGTTGTTGGTGCGGTCGGCAATCCCCGCGAGCAAGGGTGAGGCGTTTACCTCGTTCACAGTCACCGCCAGAGTATTGGTCGCCTTCAGCGGCGGCACTCCATTGTCGGTCACAATTGTTCTGAGCGTGTAAAGGCCCGGC
>CAZJTM010000021.1:0-46368 GCA_964548925.1 uncultured Verrucomicrobiota bacterium
CTTACCACGCCCTCCATCCGCAGAACAGAGGGTCGCCCCAACACCGCTTACGTCCACCATGTGAATCGAGACGTTCTTGTAGCTTTGCCCGGCTGGGATGACGACGTAGTACCCGTTCGGGAACGGTGCGCGGTTACAGCCCAGGGTGGTGAAGTCGGACGGTCCGGCGTAGCCGGGCTCGCTGCCGCCCAGCAGGAAAGTCACTTGGAGGGGAGAAGCAGTTGAGCCAGTTCGCGAGATTCTGAAGGTCAGATACGGCGCGTAGCTTTCGCTGACGTACGGCGGGAAGGTCCATTGCACAGCGCTCATGCTCACGATGGGTGGCATCTCGAAGGATTCAACCACACCATAGACCGTGTCGCTCGTGGGTGTCTGGGCACCCCAGCCCATGCCCCGCTTCCCAAAGGCCTGCCACAAGTCGTACCGATACTGGCCGCTCAGGTCCGCCTGGAGAACGGCGTTGCGCGCCTGGATGAAATCGGGATTCGGTGGGCAGAGATTCATTCCGCTGGTCACGAGTTGGAGGATCAGTTGGTTACCGGTGGCAAAGCCGTAACGATTGATCAAGTTTGCCCGCGCGTCCCAAAGCGCGACGCACCAGACTTCGCCCACGTTATGGACCTCACCTGCATAGACCGAAGTGCATGAACTAAAGAGCGCGTCATTAAAGGGCGCTGCGGAAGCACAGTTGTCAAACTGCAACGGATCAATGTCGTTGAATGTTAGTGGATTCCTGAGCATGTCCGTGCTGTACGGGTACCGGCGAATGCCGTAGTAGTAGTTTTGGTCGTAACTGCCCCCCAACTGATACGTGGCGTAACCGCCCGCAGCGTAATTGCCGTTCAGGTTGTCGGCTGCCTCGCTCAACAGCGACAAGGCATAGAAATCGGACCAGCCTTCGCTTAGGCCTGCGTCCTGCCGGTCGTTTTGCGCGTATGTGATGCCAACCATTCTGTCACTGAGGCCATGCGTGTACTCGTGGAGCACGATCTCGGCGTCCAGGTCACCGTCGCGGTTGGGCAATGGATAATCCCACACGTACATCTGGATCATGCCGCTGGTTCCGTCGGGAGCGGGGAAGAACGCGGCGTTGTTGTAGTTCCACGGGAAACGGGTGTCAGCTCCAAACTGCGCGTACGCCAGGATCCGATCGCCTGGTACTCCACCCCTTCCGAAGTTGTCGTCTTGGTAGTTGCCCGCCGCCTCGGTGAAGCCAAGGTCATACAGCTTGTCATGCATCCAGTTGCACCGATAGAAGAGGTTTACAGCCGCAGCATCGCTGTACGTGCTGGGGTCTTGATTCAGGTCGAGCGCAAAGTCAAACACGCGAAAAGGCGAACCTTGCGGGCGTGGTGTCGGATTTGGAAACTCCGCGTCCCGGTTTGCAGAAGCGTCCACGTTGTTTCCAAGCGTCAGATTGTCGTAATCGCGGATCCATCCTAGTGGTGACGCGGTTTGCGACAGGGCGGGCAGTGTGAGAAGTTGGCGCTCCACGAGAGCCGGTTGGCCGGACGATGGCTGGGCGTGGCCGGGGCTGAACGGGGACGGACTGTCGCTGGGATAGACGCGATAACTCGCGTTGATGTAATGACACGTGCGGTTCTGCCGAACTAGCACCTCACCGGACACGGCGTCAACCAGAGTCCGAAAGCCCTCCATTGGCGAGCGTCGTATGAACTCGACGACCCAGCATAACCGGACAGAGGAACGATTCATCGGTAGCCAGACCAACCTCGTCCGCGCTTCCCCGAACACCGGGGCTGCGTTGAACTTCTGCTGCCTCTCGGGAGTGGCCGGAATCTCGCCCGCCGACGTCACGGCATCAACCGTGATTGCCACACCCAAATCCGTCAGCGCATTGACCAATGCCTGCGCTGGGGCGACGGTTGGAGCGGATACCAACCGCAGTCGGCCCGGCTTGTCAAGGCCGCTCGCCGTTTCAACGTCGGGCAGCAAGCGGCTTGAGATGTTCACCAACTCTCCGCGCTTCGTGATGTGCCCTTTGAGTTCGCCTTCAAATACTGGAACGTCGTCGAGTTGTTGCTGCCAAACCACGGTGCGCATGCCGTTGTGCGCCGTCACGAACTCTCGCGTGATGGTGGCGTCGGTCAGCACTTCAGGACCATGCCCGAAGAGCACGGCGTTCTCGATCAGGAATGCCTTCACTGCCCGGTGGGGATCATCATTCATTAACCCGAGATCGCCTACGCGGAGGATTTCCTCCTCGGTTGAACCAGTGAGGCAGCCTAAGGTGGAAACCCACACTGGAGCATGTGTGATCTTGTCGTAGTCTATGCGAACGTCAGGCCGGCGTGCCTGGAGGTCTGCCGCCGCCTGCTCTCTTTCTCTTGGAAGTTGGAAGGCTGCCAACGCCTCACTTCGCTTGTCGAAATTCGGCGTTGGTGGATGATCCGGCGCTATGAACGCGAGACATTCTTCGATCGAGCCGGCGAGTAGGGCTGCAATTGCATAGGCAGTGATGGTGCCGATCGCTTTCGTGGTGATCTTTCTCTTCATGGTGGTATCTCCTGCTTCAATTGCTGTTTGGTTGATTGAGGCTTGTAGCGCATCAGATTGGTCGAGGGCATTCGTGCGGCCTCGAAACGGCCGACGTATGGACCGACCCAAGTGGAGTATTCCCAAAGTCCGGTGAACGTGTTATTGGGCGGCAAAGTCCCCCGCAGACCTACCGCGCAGTCATAACAGTTCGTCGGCCACCAAACCGCGAGTTGAGCGCTGTTTAGGTTCCAGGTGCCGACGGGCCCATTGCTGTAAGGCCAGTCCGTGCGAACCAGAGGACCGAGGTACCAGGGAGCGTTAGAGACCGATCCCACGTATCCGAAGGCGCGCGTGCCTTCAATCCGGTACTGAGTGATCGGGTTGGTCAGCATCAGCACCGTTCTAGCAAGCGTGAGTTTACCTGTAATCGCCAAGCTCCCGTCGAGATCGTATCCGTAACAGTCCCAAGTACCAGTCGGATCGGGTAGCATCCACGCCACGCGGTAGAACGCTTGTTGATTGGCACGGGCCACCTGGACTGTGAAACCGTTGTGCAAAGACCAATCCAAATCGGCCACGTTCGTGACCTCCTGCCACGGCCCAGCCGGCGAACCGGCCCCTTCCACGCTGTAAAAACCCCGCGCGACAGCCGGATTCGTCCACACCATTTCGCCGCCGGCTGTGAAAGACGTAATGCGCAGTTGGGCGTCTGCGGATCTGGTGACCGCGAAACATAAGGCGAGGAGAACGAAAGCTCTTTTCATTGTCTGCGCTTGATTCGCAAACCGATGCTCCCTTTTTAGCGCGACCTGGTAACAGTTCAACCGAAAAGAGTAGTACAAACGCGACATTTTCACGCTCACGAGCATCCCTTGCTTTCCCCGCAGCGAACGGCCCGTGATCGAGCGCGTCCCTATCGCTAGTCCCAACGTCTCCTCAGCAAGCCGCGCCGGGCCGCAAAGAAACCGAACACCCGAGTCGGGCGACGCACCAGCCGGTGCAGAGTTTGGAGCCGGCATAGGGACACACGAAACTCGGAACGTCGCTGCGGCTGGACGATGATCCGTTCGTGATTGCGTCGGGTAAGCGGCCTGCCCTACGAATAAACTCGGTCGGAGTGAACCCGTGGGCGCGCTTAAAGACACGGATCAAATGTGAGGGATGCCGGAAGCCCAGATCAGTGGCGACGGTCTTGACCAGTCCTCCCGCCGCCAGCAGGCGCACGGCCTCCTGCATTCGCATCACCTCGAGCCAGACGTGCGGCGCGCATACTCGCCGCTCGTGGCAGCGTCGTTCCAGTTGGCGCAGCGAAAGACCGGAAACCTTTGCGAACCAGCCCGAATGATAGCGTGCCGCCCGCGCCAAATCACACCAATCCTGCGTTTTAACTCGTGGTGTTCTCACGGTCAGCATCGCTTTAGCCATTCGCCGACTTCCTCTGCAAGATTGTGCGCAATGTCCACCCTCCACAGTCGCAGTCAAGGACGCAGTTGCGGGCGGGGACGACTGACGCGCATCTCAGTTTATTACAGGTGCGTTGGGGCATGGCCTTCAGCCCGGAGGGCTGTTCTCGCCACTGGTGAGCGCGATCTTGATGCCGGTGAGTTCCGTGACGGTGGTGGCGTTCGCCTGCGGGGCGACGACGTAGGCCGCGAAGCGTGCGGGATTGTTGGCGAAGTGAGCGGCATCCGGCGGTTGGTTTTTGGCTGGCAGGCGGAACGACGATTTTGCATCTTCTGTTGCGGCTCCAGCCTCCGATGGGTCGTGGGCAATGGAGCCATGAAACCGAACTGACGAGCGCGTGAATGTTATTGTGATGTTGATCCTCGCCAGCCTGGCCGTGGCCGGGGGATTCCTCGCGGCCTTCATCTGGGCCGTGCGCTCAGGCCAGTACGAAGACACGCGAACTCCGTCCATGCGGATTCTGATGGACGAAGAGAAACTGGTTTCTCCGGCCTCGCGCAGCGGGGCGGAAACGAACCTCGCGGCTGCGATACCGTTTTCCTTGGCTCGTAGCAGCGGACGTGAGTCCGCTCCGGCTCTATCGGACAATAGCGCGGACTCACGTCCGCGGCTACAGGGTTGAGTGAGGATCAACATGAACGTCGAGACTTTCAAATACGACAATCGGATCGTCCGCGCCTTCGCCATCGCGACGGCGATTTGGGGACTGGTGGGCACGAGCGCTGGTTTGCTGGTGGCTTGCCAGTTGTTCTGGCCGGCGCTGAATCTGGATCTGGCCTTCACGACCTTTGGCCGCCTGCGCCCGTTGCACACGAACGCCGTGATCTTTGCCTTCGTCGGCAACGGCATGTTCATGGGCATCTACTGGTCGCTCCAGCGACTCTGCAAGGCGAGGATGTTCAGCGACGCGCTGAGCTGGTTCAACTTCTGGGGCTGGAATGCCATCATCGTGGCCGCCGCCGTCACGCTGCCACTGGGCATCACGACGAGCAAGGAATACGCGGAACTGGAGTGGCCCATTGACATCGCCATCGCGCTGGTCTGGGTGGCCTTTACCGTGAACCTGTTGGGCACCATCCTCAAACGCCGGGAAAAGCACATCTATGTCGCCATTTGGTTCTACATCGCCACCGCCATCACTGTGGCGGTGCTGCACATCGTCAACTCCATGGAGATGCCCGCCGGCCTGTTCAAGAGTTACTCGATGTATGCCGGCGTGCAGGACGCCCTCGTGCAATGGTGGTACGGCCACAACGCCGTGGCGTTCTTCCTGACCACGCCTTACCTCGGCCTGATGTATTACTTCCTGCCGAAGGCGGCCGAGCGACCGGTGTTCAGCTACCGGCTTTCGATCATTCATTTCTGGGGGCTGATCTTCATCTACATCTGGGCGGGGCCGCACCATTTGTTGTACACCGCGTTGCCGGACTGGGCGCAATCACTGGGCATGGTCTTCAGCGTGATGCTGGTGGCGCCGAGTTGGGGCGGCATGTTGAACGGCTTGCTCACCTTGCGCGGCGCCTGGGACAAGGTCCGCCAGGATCCCATGCTGAAATTCATGGTGGTGGCGGTCACCGCCTACGGCATGGCCACACTCGAAGGGCCGACCCTCGCCATCAAGAGCGTCAACGCGCTCTCGCATTACACGGATTGGACGATCGCGCACGTTCACACCGGCGCGCTGGGCTGGAATGGGTTCCTCACCTTCAGCGTGCTCTACTGGTTGTTTCCGCGCCTCTACAACACGAAGCTTTGGTCCACCAAGCTTGCCAACTACCACTTCTGGATCGGTCTGCTGGGAATGATGTTCTATGTTGTACCGATCTACGTGAGCGGGGTGACGCAGGGATTGATGTGGAAGCAGTTCACCGGGGACGGGTTCCTGCAATACGGCAACTTCCTGGAAACCGTCATCCGCCTGTTGCCGATGTACAAGCTCCGCGCGCTGGGCGGCGCGCTCTACGTCCTCGGCATCGCGCTCATGTGGGTGAACCTCTACCGGACCGCCAAAAGCGGCAAGTTTGTGGCCGAGCAGGAAGCCCAGGCGCCGGCGCTGCACAAGAACACCCACGAAGACAAGCGCTGGACGCACCGCTGGCTGGAAGGTTTGCCGGTGACGTTTACGGTGCTGGCCACGCTCGCGATCCTGGTCGGCGGCCTGGTGGAAATTGTTCCAATGTTCCTCATCAAGTCCAACGTGCCGACGATCGCGAACGTGAAGCCCTACACGCCGTTGGAGGTGCTGGGGCGCGACATATACATCCGCGAGGGGTGCCTCGGCTGCCACTCGCAAATGGTGCGGCCGTTCCGTTCCGAAACCGAGCGTTACGGCGAATACTCGAAAGCCGGCGAGTTTGTCTATGATCATCCGTTTCTGTGGGGCTCCAAACGCACGGGGCCGGACCTGCATCGCGTCGGCGGGAAGTATCCGGACGCCTGGCACTATAACCACATGGAAGACCCGCGCAGCACGTCGCCCGGCTCGATCATGCCGCGCTACCCGTGGTTGCTGACACAGAAACTCGACACTTCGCCCCTCAAGGCGCGCCTTGGAGCGTTGCGCAAGATCGGCGTGCCGTATCCGCCAGGTTACGAAGACAAGGCGGAGAACGAGTTGAAGGCGCAGGCGGCGCGAGTAGTGACGAATCTCAAGGTAGGGCTCATTACCGCCGAACCGGATCGCGAGATCATTGCCCTCATCGCGTATTTGCAGCGTTTGGGCGCGGATATCAAGGGCACGGCGGCGGCTGCGCCAACTGCGGTCCCCGCCTCGGCGACGCCGCCTGGGAAGTGAACCCAGCCGCCATTCAAGTCCCCCATGATTCAAGACGTCCTGCATCACATCGGCGGAGTTGCGAACTATGGCATCCTCTCCTTGTTTCTGTTCTTCGCCGTGTTCGCGGGCGTGCTGATTTGGGCGCTGCGCCTGAAGCGCGCCGACCTGGATTCGGCTGCGGCCCTGCCGCTCAAGGACGACGAAACCATTCCTATAACTTCGGAGCACCGTTATGACTGAGTCCAGAGACCCTCTGCTGCTTGATCACGAATACGATGGCATCGGCGAACTCGACAACCAGTTGCCGCGCTGGTGGGTTTGGCTGTTCAACCTCTGCATTGTGTTCGCTGCGCTCTACATGGTCCACTACCATGTCCTCCGGAAGGGCAAGCTCATGGCAGCGGAATACGCCGCCGAGATGGAGGTGGGCGACAAGATCAAACAGGCCGCGCTCGCCCGCTTCGAGACGGAAATGGCCACGCTGACCCCGTCAACGGACCAGGTGGTGCTGGCCGAAGGCAGAGCGCAATTCGAGAAACTGTGCGCCCCGTGCCATCGTGCGGACGGCGGCGGCCTGGTGGGCCCTAATCTTTGCGACGACTACTGGATTCATGGGCCGGAGTTCAAAGACAACCTGCGCATCATCTACAACGGCGTTCCTGAGAAGGGCATGGTCACTTGGAAAACCATCCTGAAACCAAGGGAGATGCACGCCGTCGCCAGCTACATCTACACCCTGCGCGGCACGACGCCGCCGAATCCCAAGCCGCGCGAAGATCAGGCGCCCAAGGAAACGGGGCCATCGCAATACGAATAGGCAGTGGACGCAGCGGAAGAACGAACCCTTCGGCTCGTGCTGGGGTCCGCCGAGTTCCTCCGAGTGGTGCCAGGGGAGGGAATCGAACCCCCGACCAAAGGCTTATGAGTCCTCTGCTCTACCCCTGAGCTACCCTGGCCACCGGGTGCGCGAATAATCGGCGAAAGCGACCGCGCCGTCAATGCCCTGATGCGGAAATGGCCGCGTGGCCACGCGGGAGTCTAGCGCGTTCGCTTTCGCGCCAACGTGTGCGTGCTGTGGCCGTAGAAGGCCTCGGCGGCTTCCATCAGCGTCTCCGAAAGCGTTGGGTGAGGATGCACGGTCAATGCGATATCCTCGACGGTCGCGCCCATTTCCAGTGCCAGCGCGGCCTCGGCAATTAGTTCTCCAGCGCCGGCGCCAACGATCCCAACGCCCAGCACGCGCTCGCTTTCCGGGTCAATCAACATCTTCGTCAAGCCGTCCGTCCGGTCGAAGGACATCGCGCGCCCCGAGGCGGACCACGGGAACTTCGTCACTTCGAAGGTGACGCCCCGTTCCCTGGCTTCGGCTTCAGTCAAGCCACACCAGGCCAGTTCCGGGTCGGTGAAGACGACGGCCGGGATGACGATGTTCTCAAATCGGCTGTTCTCGCCGTTGATCACTTCGACGGCGATGCGCGCTTCCTTGTGGGCCTTGTGGGCGAGCAAAACGCCGCCCGCGATGTCGCCGATGGCGTAGATATGGGGATCGCCCGTCTGTTGTTGTGGGTTGACCTTGACGAAGCCCTTTTCGTCAAGCTGTACTTTCGTGTTCTCCAAACCGAGGTCCGCGCTGTTGGGTCTTCGGCCCACCGCGACGAGCACGCGATCGTAAAGTTCCTCCAGCCGTTGGCCGTTGTATTCGATGACCACCTTGATCTGCTTTCCAGCGGTCGCCATGCTCAGCACTTTGGCCTGCAGCCGGATTTCCTGGAAGGCCTTCTTCGCGTTTTGAATCACCGGGCGCGAGAGGTCGGGATCGGCTCCGGCGAGGACGTTGTCCAGCGCTTCCACAAGCACGATCCGGCTGCCGAGCGCGGCGTAAACCGTGCCCAGTTCCATGCCGATGTAGCCACCCCCAACGACGAGCAGGCGCTCGGGAATCTCCTCGATCTCCAGCGCTTCGGTCGAGGTCATGATGCGCGGGTTGCCGAGGTCAAAGGCTCTGGGCAGCGCCGGCAGCGAGCCGCTGGCGAGGATCGCGGTTTCGAACTTGATGAACTGCTGGCCCTGGTCGGTTTCCACGCGCAGGGTCTGGGAATCCTCGAAGTGGCCGCGTCCACGGAGGACTTGCACCCCGCGTTTCTGGCCGAGAAACGCCACCCCGCCAGCGAGTTTCTCAAGAATGGATTCCTTCCAGGCGCGCAACTTGGCAAGGTCCACGGTGGGAGGAGCGAAAGTGATGCCCCGATGCTCGGAGTCCCTGGCTGCCGTGATCTGGTGCGTGGCATAGAGCAAGGCCTTCGAGGGAATGCAGCCCGCATTGAGGCAAACGCCTCCCAGGCGTTGTTCGCGCTCAACGAGAATGACCTTCTTGCCGAGATCGGCGGCGTAGAACGCGGCGGCGTACCCACCCGGGCCGGCGCCGACGACAACGATTTCAGTTGTGATTGGATCCATAGAAAATCAGTAACGACACGTCAGCTTCACGACATGAATAGCTCGGCGACGGTCAAAGCCGCACCGCGGCTTCCGGAAATTCCTGGAGCGCCTTGACGAAGTCCACCATGAAGCGGGCCGCCGTTCCGCCGTCAATGACCCGGTGGTCGTAGCTCAATGCCAAGGGGACGAGTAGCCTCGCCTCGATTTGGCCTTCGTGAACAACTGGCTTCAGCGAACCACGACCGATGCCGAGAATGGCGACCTCCGGCTTGTTGATGATGGGCGTAAAATGACCGCCCCCGATGGCGCCTTGGTTCGAGATGGTAAAACTGCCGCCCTGCATTTCGTCGCGACTGACCTTGCGGTCGCGTGCCCGCTGCGCCAGTTGCTCCACCTCTTTGGAGAGTTCGAGGACACTTTTCTTGTCCGCGTCGCGAATGATCGGCACCAGCAAGCCTTGCTCGGTGTCCACGGCGATCCCGATATGGACGTATTGCTTCAGGATGATGTCCTGGGTGACTTCGTCGAGACTGGAGTTGAAAACCGGATGCCGCTTCAGGGTGTCCACGAGCGCGCGGAGGATGAGCGGCGTGACGGTTAGACGCGCGCCGTTCTGCTCGTAGGCGGCCGCGAACTGTTTCCGCAGCGCATTCAGTTGCGTGAAGTCCGCTTCGTCGAACTGCGTGACTTGTGGGATGGTGTTCCAGCTTTCCCACATGCGGCGAGCGATGGTCTGCCGCAGCATCGAAGTCGGCTGGCGGGTGACGGCCCCCCATTTCGAGAAGTCAATGGCCTCGGGCGGGGGGGTGGCCGGGGCGGCTTTCGTAGGCGCAACCGCCTTGGGCTTGAGCGCGACTTTCTGCAGCTTCTCGATGTAGGCGCGAATGTCGCCCATGACGATGCGTCCGCCGGCTTCGCTGCCCGGCACGCGCGCCAGGTCAATGCCCAGCTCGCGGGCGATGCGGCGAATCGAGGGCGACGCCACGGGAGCGGCAACTCGCCTCGGGAAACTGTCCTCCTCGGAGGTGACGGCAGGATTGTCGGCTTCTGACGCTGGCTGAGCCGCGAGCGCGGTCGCAGCAGGTGCGCGCGATGGAGCAGGGGAGGGGGTTTGCAGCGGTTCCGGTTCCGCGCCGCTTTCCAACGACAAAAGACGCTGGCCGACACTGATCTTGTCACCGGCCTTCACGAAGACCTGGCTCACGATCCCGCCGGCGCTCGCTGGGATCGAGGCGATGGCCTTTTCGTTTTCAAGTTCGAGAATCGCCTGGCCCGGCGCAATCGTGTCGCCGGGTTTGACAAACACGTTCACGACCGTGCCGGTGTCGGCGCCTTCGCCCAAAGGTGGCAGTTTGATATCCATGCGTTCAGCGGCGAGAAATCTAGGTCACGTGGTTCCAATAGCAAGCCCGCGCGTGGTGGCGGCAACTGCCAGCGCTCGCGGCGGTGATGCCGCGAACCTGGCGTTTGGCGCGCTGAAGTCCCGTCAGCGTTGGGCCTGTTGCTTCTTCATATCAGTGCCGGCCAAATCCGGTTTCCCATCTCCGTCGGCGTCGAGCGTGGACAGATCGAGGAACACATAGGGCCGCTGGTAGGCTTCCAGATTACCCCCGGCATAGCTGACCCAAAGGCGCAGAGCGGTGGCATCGAACACCGCGTTCATCACGTTGCCGCCCTTGATGGGAATCTGATTGGCCAGCGCCATCAGCTCCTCGCCGTTCAGCCGTCCGCGCTGGGTGTTTAGCGTCGGGAACGCGCCGCGGCCCTCGTCGTGATACACCACGCCTGCGAGGACTTGGGGCGACAGTTCATCGGTGGGATCTTGGTCTTTCCAGACGTTGACTTGGGGGTGGGCGCGACCACCGCCGGAGTCCGCGCGAATCTTCACCGCCCGTTTCTCCGAACGGCCATCGCCAAAGACGAAGTGGTAGCGCTTGGTCGGCGGCACTTGCTGGAAGAGGTTGAGCGCTTCGGACAGTGTGCCGGCATCGTAAAGCAGTGTGCGAAACCAAGTGGTGAAATGCGGCGCATGCAGATCGTAGGGCATCTCTTTGGCCGGTGCGTCGCCAATTTCGGAGAGCACGACGCCCGCGGTGTTCATGCCGCAGTGCGCGCCGATGAAGCCGGCGAAGGAGGGCGTCACATGGGCATGTCCCTTGCCGGGCAAATACACGACCACCACCGGGAACTCATGAGCGCCGGCTTCGAGCGACCAGTCGAGATTCCGGGTCTGGTAGAGGTGACCATCCTCGGTCGCGTCGCCCCACGCCGCGATGCTGCTGCAGGAATAGGGCATGAGCAGTGGCAGACAATGAACGTGCTGCAACAACCGCACCGGCACGCCGCTGCCTTCGGCCAGGCCGGCAAGTTGCTGGAGCACGCGGGCGTCAGTGTGGCCGGCGGTGGTGGCCCAAGCCTGATCGAGCAACTCGTCGGACACGTTCAATTCCTTCTTGAAGCCCGCCACCACCGCGGGGGTCAGTTGCCGAATTTCGTCGCGCATGAGCCGGCCCAGGTGCCAGCCCATTTGGTGCGGCGTCCCGCGCACCACGGCCACTGGCACGCGTGCCGTGCCGTTCGTGAGTGTGAATCGGTGACCCGCGCCTCCCGGGGCGCGGCTGGCGGCAGACGGGGCGGCCGTCGCGCCAAGCCCGGCCTGGAGGGCTTGATCCTTTGTCTGTGCGGTTGCGCATGGGACGGCCAAGGCGAGGGCGAGGGCCCAGACAGGGATCGGCATTTTCATGGTAAGCATTCGGTGTGTGGGTCGCGTTTTCCACACAATGCCAGAGTCCTCCGGCAGACCGCAACTCTGCCCTGAGAAGCCCACCCCACCAGCGTATAGCTGCGTTTGTCAAAAACGCGGGGCTATTCGCGGCTTCCAACTGCGGTTCCACAACCGCAGCTACCGTGGGAGGGCGAGCTTGGAGAGATTGCCGCCGGGGTTGACTTCCCGCACAATCGCGCCGCCGCACGAGGCATTGACTATGGCTGCCGAACCACAACTCTGGGCCTTGGCCCGCAAACTCCAGGCCCTCGCCCAAACCGGCCTGACCTACACTGAGGTCCATTATGACCGCGAACGCTATCAGGCGATTTCCGGCATCGCCGCCGAACTGATGGCGATGCAGTGCGATACCCCGCTGGAGACGTTCCACCGGCTCTTCGCGCAGCAGGATGGCTACGCGACGCCCAAGGTGGACGTGCGCGCGGCGATCTTCCGGGATGGCAGAGTCCTGCTGGTGCAGGAATCCACCGACGGTTTGTGGACGATGCCCGGCGGTTGGGCGGATGTGAACGACTCCCCGACCGAAGCCGTCGAGCGCGAAGCCATCGAGGAATCCGGCTTTCGCGTGAAGGCCGTGAAGCTGGCGGCAGTCTTCGACCGGGCCAAGCACGCCCACGAACCCCCGTTTCCCTTCCACATCTACAAGCTGTTTTTCCTGTGCGAAATCCTCGGCGGCTGTCCGAAAACCAGCGCCGAGACACTGGCGGTGGAATTCTTCCCGCCCGATGCCCTGCCACCGCTTTCCACGACGCGTATCGTGCGCGGGCAGATTCTGCGCATGTTCGAGCACGCGCGGAATCCAAGCCTGCCAACCGAATTTGACTGAGCCATCCTGAGGGGCACATTCGGGCGATGAACCTGCATCGCCAATCTGTGCTGACTTCAATGGCCATTGGGCTGACGGGTGTGTTGCTGTGCGCGACGTGCGGTTGCTCGACCTTCAACCGGGCGTGGCGTGAGGCCGAGCACCAGCCAGCCGGAGCGCATTCCCTTGCGGGGCGCTGGGAAGGGCGTTGGCTCAGCGAGGTCAACGGCCACCGCGGCAAGCTGCGGTGTGTGATCTCCCACCGGGCGGACGGCGAGTGCGCGGCTTGGTTTCGCGCCAGCTACCTGACAGTGCTGCGGTTTGGCTACACCGTGAAGCTGCGCGTGGAGCATCGCGACGGCGCGTGGCACTTCGTCGGAGAGGAAGATTTGGGCAAGCTGGCGGGGGGTGTTTATCGCTACGCCGGATGGGCGACGCACACGGAATTCCATGCGACATACGATTCAGCTTCCGACCGCGGCACGTTTGAGATGCGCCGGCCCGGCGGGGAAGCCATCGTGAGCGAACGCTGAAGCCGGACGCGGATTGCGCTTGGGCGAGGATCGCGAAAGGGCGTTTCTGCCCGGTTCTGTTTTCGCCCCGGCAATTCTCATTACGGACCAGACAGAGACGCCGGATGAGGTCACCCAGCCTGCAACCGGGCGGTTTCGTGCGGATGTAGACCGGGTGCCCTCACCCGGCGGAGACGGAAACCGTCAAAATGAGAATTGCTGGTTTTCGCCCACCCGGCGCTTGCCTCCGGAACAACTCCCGCCATACTCCAAGGGCAATGCGGTCGCCAAACACGCTGAACTTCGCCATCATTGGCTGCGGCGGCATCACGCTCCAGAACCATCTTCCGGGCTTGGCGCTTTGCCCCGATGTCAAGCTGCTCGCGCTCTGTGACGCAAATCCCGCCACGCTGGAACGCGCCCGCCAGCAAACCGGCGTCACCATCACGGCCACGGATTATCGTGACATCGTCCAGCGCGACGAGGTTCACGCGGTCATCATTGCCACGCCGAATTGCACCCACCCGCCCATCGCCCTGGAAGCCATCGCCCACGGCAAGCACGTGCTTTGCGAGAAGCCGCTGGCGTTGAACGCCGCCGACGCCAGACGCATGGCGGACGCCGCCGACCGTGCCGGGGTGCGGCACATGACGGCATTCACGTATCGCTTCGTGCCCGCGATGCGGTACCTCGCGCATCTCGTCCAGCGCGGCGATTTGGGTCAGCCCTATCATTACCGGTCGTGTCGCTTGCAGGATTGGGGCACGCGCAGTTTGGGCTGGCGGCAGGTGAAGAAGCTGGCGGGCACGGGCGAACTCGGCGACATGCTGAGCCACCGCATTGATTTCGCGCACTTGCTCGTCGGCCCGCTGCGCCGGCTCGTGGCAAATCTGAAGCAATGGCATCCGACGCGCGGCGGCCAGCCCAACGACCTCGACGATTGGGTTGCCATCCTCGCGGAGTTCCAAAACGGGGCCACCGGGGTCTTGGAAAGCAGCAAGCTCGCGAGCGGTCGTAATGAGAGCTGGCGCAGTCTCGATTCCGTGGAGATCAACGGGAGCGAACGCTCGTTTGTCTTCGTCACCGGTGATTGGAACCGACTCCAGACGGGCAAGATCGGCGGGCCGGGCTTGGAAACCCTGGAAGTCCCGCGCGAGTTTTGGAAGTGGCCCGGCTCGCCGCGCGAAATCGGGCAGGGGGATCCGCTGGTGACTTTCCGGTACGACCAGGTCTGGGAGTTTGTGGATGCCATCCGCAATCAGCGCCCCTGCACTCCGAGCTTGCACGACGGCGCCCGCGTGCAAGTGGTGATGGACGCGGCGGTAAGGTCAGCGGAGACAAGGCAGTGGGTGGAATTGGGGAACGCCTGAGACTTAACGCAGAGGACGTAAAGGTTCACGCTGAGGTCGCAAAGATTATGGTTAAAGACAGACGCCCCGAGAGCTTGAGGCAGCGTCAAGCACTCTGCTTACCTCTGCGCGGACCTCTGCGTCCTTTGCGTTAAGACGGGGCTGGAGTACCCGGGCGCGCAAGCTGAGGGCCGAAAACGCCGAAGATCCCTCAGAGGTCGAGGAGTCTATGCACGAGAACGAAATATCCAGGATCATCATCGGTTGCGCGATGAAGGTTCACACGAAGTTGGGGCCGGGTTTGCTCGAATCGGCTTACGAGGCATGTTTGGCGTACGAGTTGAGCCAGGCGGGTTTGGCGTTCGAGCGGCAGAAACCCATGCCGTTGATCTACGAGGAGGTGAAGTTGGATGTGGGCTATCGCTTGGATTTAATCGTGGCCGGGAAAGTCGTGGTTGACCCAAAGGCCGTTGACGCGCTCTCTCCAGTCTTCACCGCCCAGATGCTAACGTATTTGAAGCTGAGTGGTTGCAAGTTGGGATTGATCGTCAATTTTAACGTCGAGCATTTGCGCGACGGCGTAAAGCGCATCGTTAGGAACCTATGAGTTTGCGCGCCTCTGCGAATACCTCGGCGTCCTCTGCGTTGATGTCGGACGGATGGAAGACGCGCGTCCGCGCTTTTGCGCAGGGGGCGCAGAGGTTTGCGCAAAGGCATTCGGTGGAAAAGTCATTATGATATCAGCAGTTGTTACTGGTGGCGGCAGCGGCGTGGGCCGCGCGACCGCGTTGAAGTTGGCGGAACAAGGTTGGCGCGTGGCCATTCTCGGCCGACGGAAGGAGACGTTGCAGGAGACCGTTGGCTTGGCTGGCGCTCACGGTTCACGCATCACACCTTACGTCTGCGATGTGGGAAACTCGGAGGCTGTGGCCGAGGGGAGCAGACAGATCCTCGCCGACTTCGGCGAGGTCGAGGTGCTCGTCAACTCCGCCGGCACGAATGCGCCGCGGCGATCGCTCGAAGTCCTGTCGCTCGAGGATTACCACGCGATGCTCAATGCCAATCTCAACGGGGCCTACTACTGCGTGCAGGCATTCCTGCCGCAAATGCGCGCCCGCAAGAGCGGTACGATCGTCAACATCGTTTCCGACGCCGGCAAGCAGGCGTCGCCCAAGGCGGGACCGGCCTACGTAATGAGCAAGTTCGGCCTGGCCGGCTTGACGCAGAGCATCAACGCCGAGGAGCGGCGTCACGGCGTCCGCGCCTGCGCGATCTTCCCGGGCGACATTGACACTCCGTTGTTGGAAAAACGGCCGCAGCCGCCCGACGCTGCCGCCCGAGCCCGAATGCTGCGCGCCGAGGACGTCGCGGAGTGCGCCGTGTTTTGCATCAACCTGCCGGCGCATGTCATTGTGGAGGAGATGCTCGTGCGCCCACGGTGAGCCGCGTCCTCACCGTAGGACAGGCTTCCAGCCTGTCTCCATAATCTGCTCCACCAACCACTCTTCCGTGACGTCTTGGCGGGTTGTTGCACACGAGCATAGAACTGGGTCCACTGCAGTTGGAGACAGGCTGGAAGCCTGTCCTACGGCGAGAACGACTTGCCCAGCCACGGTTTGAGTGCGGTAGGGCCACCTCGGTTTTTGCAGAGGACCAGGACTGCCATCGGCAGGCGGTCGCCGTGGGTGCGCTTGGGCGCATCCCAATCTTGTGCAAGGAGTGCGGATATTCCTGTCTGCCTGCGGAAGAAGTGCGCCCACGGGCGGACAAGAATGTCCGCACTCGCGTGCCCGGCAGGGGGCTGGTTTGTCGGGATGAAAGGTTCGCGACGGGGGCAGTGACGTCCACCGCAGCCGACGCCAGGTCGGCCTCGCAAGGGGCCGGCGCGGCAGCGGCGGTTCGTGGGGAGGTTGACGATGGGGTAATGCCTGCGGTCGGTTCTGGCGTTGCCAAGCGCCGTCCTGCCTTCTAGGATTCGCCCTGCTCCGCGCTCCGCACGCGGGAGTTCATGGCCGAATACAAAGTCAAATTCGAGGTCTTCGAAGGCCCGCTCGATTTGCTCCTTTACCTCATCAAGAAGGAGGAGGTGGACATTTACGAGGTCAACCTGACGAAGCTGGCCACGCAGTTCATCGAATACATCGAGCTGATGCGGCAGTTTGATCTGGAGATCGCCGGCGAGTTCGTCGTCATGGCGGCGACGCTCATGTACATCAAGAGCCGCGAACTGCTGCCCGTGGACCAGCAGGCGCAGGTCGAGGGCGAGGAGGAAGGGCCGGACCCGCGCTGGGAACTCATCCGGCAGCTCGTGGAATACAAGAAGTTCAAGGACGCCGCGGGGCGCTTGCAGGAACTCGAAGCCCGGCAGGAAGACACGTTCCCGCGCACGCCGGGCAAGCCCGAGTTTGCCGACGAACCCGCCCGGCCCAAAGCCGAGGCTTCGATCTTTGACTTGCTCAACGCCGTCAGCAACATCCTCAAGCGCTTCGCCGAGCCGGAGGATTCCCGCGACGTGTTCGAGGACAAGTGGACGGTTAGCGAGAAGATCGAACTCATCCTGCGCGCGGTGACGGATCGCGCGCACCTGCGCTTCGCCGAGTTGTTCGAGCACCTGACCAGCCGCCTTGAAGTCGTGGTCACGTTCCTGGCCGTGCTCGAACTCATCCGCCTCCGTCAAATCCGCGCGGTGCAGCCGGAGGAGTTCGGCGAGATCGAGATTTTCCGCGCCAGCCATCTGGCTGCGGCTGTTCCGGCGGAACCCGCGCCGGCCAGCACAGCCCCCGAGCTTGGGCATCCGTCCGCTGCCGTCACCGAACCTGTTCCGCAACCCGCCGTCCGCACCCCGCACTCCGATTAGCATGGAACTGAAATTCATTCTGGAATCGCTCCTGTTCTCCGCCCAAAAGCCGCTGACCGCAAAGGAACTGCGCGAGGTGCTGGTGTCCGCCGCCGGCGGCGACGACGCCACCGAGGCGACCCGCGCCTTCCGCAAGATCAAAGAAGCCGATCTGGAAACGCCGCTGGCCCAACTGGCGGAGGAGCACGAGACTGCGGCTCGGAGTTATCGCCTCGTGTGTGTGGCCGGCGCCTGGCAATTCGTTTCGCAGCCCGAGTTCGCGCCGTGGGTGCGGGCGTTGGTGGGCGTGAAGGCGCGCCCGCCGAGGCTGTCGCAGCCAGCGCTCGAAACCTTGGCCATCCTGGCGTACCGCCAGCCGATCACCCGGGCCGAGATCGAGCAAATCCGCGGCGTGAGTGTGGACGGTGTGATGCAGACGTTGCTGGAGCGCGGCTTGGTGGAGGGCGTGGGACGGGCCGAAGTCGTCGGGCGGCCGATGACCTACGGCACGACGCCGCTGTTCCTCGAATACTTCGGCCTGCGCAGCTTGGAGGATTTGCCGGCGGCGGACGAGTTGCGTCGCATCGTGCTGCCGAAGCCGGCAGGTTTGATGACGGCCGATCCGGGCCTCGCCACCGTGCCGCCGGAACAACTGCAACTAAAGCCGGGTGGCGAAACGCAGCAGGCAGAATCCACGGAGGCTGCGGCTCAACCGCCCGCGACCGAAACGCCGGGCCGGGTTCTCCCGCTCAAGACGGACCCTGAACCACGAGGATGAGGCGAACGACCAACCCCCTCGTTTTCATCGGGTGCAGGTGGGGCGCAACCCAGCCAGCGCTCAGAACCCTCTGAAGTCACCTTCCATGGGGATGGCGGCCGAGGCGGCGCGGGCGCGGGCGGGCACGGGTGTTGCCGGTGCGTAAGAGCGGTCGGGGCGCTTGGCGTTTCCGTTGGAGACTGGGGCAGTGGTGGAACACGCGGTCTGGTTGCTGATCCTTGGGCGCGAGATGACAACGGCTGCCTCTTTTGTCCCGGTCACCAGTCGCTCCAAGTTCTGGATAGCCGCCCGCAGGGTGTCTGCGTGGCTGCTCAGTTCTTCTGCCGCACTGGCGCTTTCTTCGGACGAGGCGGCGTTGGCCTGCGTGACCTTGTCCATCTGGCTGACGGCGGTGTTGAGCTGCGAGAGGCCCTGACTCTGTTCCTTGGACGCGGCGGCAATCTCGGCTACCAACTCGTCCACCCGGCGGACTTCGCCGGCGATTTCCTGCAACTCACCGGCGACTTTGGCGCTGATAGCCACGCCGCGTTCGCTCCGGCTCACGGAATCGCCGATCTTGTCCGCCGTTTCCTTGGCGGCGGCGGCGGCGCGCTGCGCCAGGCTGCGCACCTCATCGGCCACGACGGCGAAACCGGCGCCCGCCTCACCCGCCCGAGCGGCTTCCACGGCGGCGTTCAACGCCAGCAGGTTGGTTTGAAAGGCGATCTCGTCAATCGTCTTGAGGATTTTGGCGATATTGTCGCTGGCGGTCTTGATGTCGGCCATCGCGGCGGTCATCTCCTGCATGTCGGTGGTGCCAGTGTCAGCAGCGGTGCGGGCCTTGGTGGTCAACTCCCGGGCGGTGGCGGCGTTGCCCGCGTTGCGCTGCGTCATGCTGGCGATTTCCTCCAGCGAGGCGCTGGTTTCTTCGAGGGAGGCGGCCTGCTCGCTGGCACCTTCGGCCAGAAGCTGGCTGGAGGTGGCTACATGGCCGGCGACGGACGCGGTTTCATTCGCGCCCAGCGTCAGGGCTTCGACGACGTGTTGAATAGGCCGGGTGATCGAACGCACTTGGATGTAGGCCGTTACCAGCGTGGCTAGGATGAGTGTTAATCCACCCAAGCCCATCCACCGGCTCATGGCGTGGGTGTCCCGCTGGACGCCATTCAGGGCGGCGTGGAATTCCTTCACCTGCGCCTCGACAAACGGCGTTAGTGCGTCCGTAAGCCGCTGGGCGGCTTTGTCGAAGTCGCCCATCTTCTGGTTGCCGGCGGCGGTGCTTTCCTTGATGTAGGCGGTGGCCATGGCCTTGCCCGCGTCGTAGTACGTGGCAAAGGCGGTTTCCAGTTCCTGCATTTTCTGGAGTTGCGCGGCGTCCTGCTCGCGCTGGTACATTTCCTTGAAGGCGGTGAGGTGAGTCAGGAATGACGCGCGGCTTTCCTCGGCCTTCTTGAAGCCGTCGTCCAGACCATCCTGGCCGCGCGTGGCCGCGATGTCCGTGAGCCATTGCTGCACCTGCACCACATCGAACTGCATGCGGCGGGCGTGGTCGGCGAAGACCGAGCTCTCATCGCGGGCTTGGGTGGTTGCCTGCTCGATGTTATGCGCCAGCAGGTAACTGGTGACGATGGCGGCGGCCAGGCCCGTTAGCGGCAAGCCGCAAAGGAGAGTGAGCTTTTGTTTCAGCGTCATGGATTGGATTGCCTTTCAGTGGTGAAATCTGTTTGGGATTAGAAGTCCAACGTGGTGCGGAGGCCGAGCACAAGGGCGTTTTCGATTTCCGCCGAGCCGCCGGGGTGGATGATGTATTCGATGCAGGGTTGCAGCGTCCACCCGGGGCGGACCACAAAGTTGTAGGCGGTTTCGAGCACCATCTCGTAATCCGGCAGCGGCGCAGTGGTGCCCGCAACTGCGTTGGCGTCCCGCGCGAACTGGCGATAGTCGTTGCTCAGCCAGCCGCAGACAAAGGCTACGCCAACGGTGTCCGCGTCACGTCCGGGCAACAGGCCGGTGCGGGTAAAGCCCACTTCGGTGTAGTATTGCACCAGGCTGCGATCCGGCGGCGCGGCGCCCAACCGCGCAAACACGCCCCACGCCTGCGCGGCATCCCCGGCTTCGCGCCAGAGTGTTTGCTCCACCACGGCATAGACGCCGCAGTTGCCCTCGTGGGACTGCGGCACGCCGGAGGAGGCGGGGTCCGCAAGCGAGCGGCCGGCGTCATCAAGCCGCAAGTCCTCGAACTGGCCGGTGTGATAAAAGAAACCGAGCTTCGCGTTTCCAGGCAGCGTCATTTCGGAATCCTGATTCCATCCGCAGCCGCCTTCGACGAGGATCAACGCGCCCTCATCAAGAGTGAAATCCACGCCGTGCGGGTTGGTCGGAACGCCGTTGGCGTCTGCGGGATTCGGATCGCCGTCGTAAATTGCGGCTTGGAGGAAAGCGTTCGCCGATGGCCGCCACGCGAGCCGCGCGCCCAAGGCGGCCTGTGGATACGCAGGCGACGGCACATTGGCGCCGAGGATGGCCGGCCAGCCGCAGGTGCCGTTGATGAAAAGACAGCCCTGTTCGGAAAACGCGAATCCCTCGTCGGCCGCCAGCGAACCGACGCGTAGCGTGAGCTTCTCGGTGCCCAAGGGTTGTTCCAGCCACAGCTCGAAAAGCCGCACCGCGTCGGGCGCGTCAATGTTACTAAGCGTGAAGAGATCGCCGGTGTAGGTTTCGCTGAGGCTCTGGCCGTGCGGATAGAGCGCTGAGGCGTGCAGCCGAGTGCCAGGCGCGGAGATCACTTTCGCCAGGTCAAAATCCAGCGCGCCCTTGGCCAGTCCTTCGTAAATCGCGCCGGTTTTGAGGCCTCCAGAGACGTTGCCCAACGCTTCGCCGATGTATTCAAATGAGAACTCAATGCCAGAGTCGGCAAGCTTTGGACGAAACCCACCCCAGTCACCCAACAACTGTTCGGACGCGGCGTGAATCTCTGAGTGACCGGGGCTCGTCAGCGCGACATCCGCTGCGGATGCGTTGGGAGACGAAGCGGGCGACGATACCTGAGCCGCCAACGTCAGCGGCAGCGCGAGAGTTGCTGCACGAACCAGATCGCTGTGGTTGCTCGAGTTCAAGCCCATGGGACCAGTTCAGAATTCTCTGAAATCGCCCTCCATGGGAATAGCGGAGACGGCTGCTTGTCGCGTGGGCTTTTGCAGCGCAGGCGCGGCCGGGGGCGCATGCTGTCCGTTGCCATTGGACCGGTCTTTGACGCCCATCGGTGCAACACTCCGGCGCGCGGGGGTGTGTGCAACGGGCTGGTTCGGGGTGCGAGTGCCGGAGGCCTTTCCGGTCACAAGTTGTTCCAAGTCCCGCACGGCGGCGCGGAGCGTTTCGGCCTGGGCGTTGAGTTCTTCCGCGGCGCTGGCGCTCTCCTCAGCATTGGCGGCGTTCTGCTGGGTGACTTTGTCCATCTGGCTGATGGCGGTGTTCACTTGAGCGATGCCCTGGCTCTGTTCCTTGGAGGCAGCGGCGATTTCCGCCACCAGATCATCCACCTGCCGGGCCTTGGCCACGATCTCCTGCAAGCCGGTTGCTACTTTGCCGCTGATCGCGACGCCCCGTTCGCTCTTGGTCATCGAGTCGGCAATCTTGTCCGCGGTCTCCTTGGCGGCGGCGGCGGCACGCTGCGCCAGGCTGCGCACTTCATCGGCGACGACCGCGAACCCCATGCCGGCCTCCCCGGCCCGGGCGGCTTCGACAGCGGCGTTGAGCGCGAGGAGGTTCGTCTGGAACGCGATCTCGTCAATGGTCTTGAGAATCTTGGCGATGTTGTCGCTGGCGGATTTGATGTCCGCCATGGCCGCTGTCATCTCACGCATGTCGTTGGCCCCGGTGTCGGCAGCGGCGCGCGCTTGGGCGGCGAGGTCCTTGGCGTTTTGGGCATTGGCGGCGTTGCGCTGGGTCATGCTGGCGATTTCCTCCAGCGAGGCGCTGGTTTCTTCCAGCGACGCAGCTTGTTCGCTCGCGCCTTCAGCCAATGATTGGCTGGCCGAGGAGACGTGTCCGGCGGCGGCGGCACTTTCCTCCGCCCCCTGCGTCAACACCTGAACGGTCGTCAGAATGGGCTGCGAGATGGAGCGCGCCATGAACCATGCGGCCAGCGCCGCGAAGAGCGCCACCCCCACCGCTACGCCGATGATCCACATCGCCAAGGTCCGCTGGGCTTGTCTGACGTCCCGTTGCATCGCCGTGAAGTCGTCCACGTAGGCGCTGGCGCCGATTACCCAGTTCCAAGGCGCGAAGGCGGTGACCGCGGCGAACTTCATCCGTGGCGCGGCTTCTCCCTGGTTCTGCCAAGGGTAGGTTTCGTAATCCACCGCGCCGTCCTTGGTCTTTAACGCCTTTTGAATGATGGACTGGATGAACAGGTTGCCGGCGGCGTCTTTGGCTTCCCAGATATTCTCCCCATCCCGCTTTCCTTGGTAAGAAACAATGTACTTGCCCCGCTCGTCTCCTTGGCCGCCCAGCACAAACACATAGCCGGTCTTGCCCACGACCAGCCGGGTAATCGAGTCATGCAACTCTTTGTTGATGCTATTCAGACCGATCCCGACATAGAGCATTCCCACGACCCGGGTTTTGGCAGCGTCCCAAATCGGTTCATACGCGGTGGCATGCCAGTCATTGACGACGAACGCGCGTCCGCGATAGGTTTCTCCGCGCAAGACAGCCTGGATGACGGGGTTGGCCGAACCATCGGCATTCTGCGCTGGAATGAACGTGCCCAAGGCGCGGCTGCCATCGTCTTTGAGAACGGATGTCGCCACGCGCAACATGTCGCCGGCGTCGTTCATGCGTTGGAAGACCGTGCAGAAATCCCGCGTCAGGCGAGTGGCATCGTCCACAATGAAGACGGGTTCTTTGGCGGACGTCACTTGGCCCAGCCAGTTCGAGCCAACCAACACTTTGGGCAGGGAGACGGACGTGGCTTGCTTGGTGAGTTGATTGACCGCCTGCCAGTTGACGGTTTCACTGGCGAGGTTAAAGCCGCCCGCCTTCTCGAAGAGGCTGCGAGCCACATTCAGGCTGTGCGTTAGCCGCTTCTGGTTGCGCTCTTCCGTGCCGTAGCACATGGAATAGACGCTCTGGGCGATCTTCTGTGCTTCACTGTGGGCCTGCTCGTCTAAGGTCACGCCGATCCGCCGGTCCAAGGTGCGTTCCTGCCACAACAGGGTGCCGATGGCAGCGATGACGGCAATCAACACCGGAACGATGGCGAGCAGAATGATTTTGGTGCTGATTTTCATGCCGAGGGTGCGTGTTTGGTTCAGGCTTCGGGACTAGAACTCTTTGAAATCATCGTCCATGGGAATGGTTGCCTTGGCGCGAACAGCAACGGGAGCGGTCGCAACCGGCGCGCGGTGCTGTCCGTTCCCTCCGGGCTTTTGCCGAGAGGTGGAGGCGGGCTGAGAAATCTTGGCAGGATGGGGCTTGGCAGCTTGGGCTTTGGTGGCAACCGAGGCTGAGGCTGCGGCCCGAGTGCCCGTGACCAGTTGCTCCAAGTCTCGCACGGCGGCGCGCAGAGTTTCAGCCTGGGCATTCAACTCCTCGGCGGCGCTGGCGCTTTCCTCGGCACTGGCGGCATTGGATTGCGTGACCTTGTCCATCTGGCTCACCGCAGTGTTGATCTGGGTGATGCCCTGGCTTTGTTCCCGGGAAGCTGAAGCGATCTCCCCAACCAGTTCGTCCACTTGGCGGGCTTTGGCGACGATGTCTTGCAAGCCGCTGGCCACCTTGCCGCTGATGGCCACACCGCGTTCGCTCTTCGTCACCGAATCCGCGATCTTGTCGGCGGTTTCCTTCGCGGCCGCCGCCGCGCGCTGGGCCAGATTGCGCACTTCATCGGCCACGACGGCGAAGCCCATGCCCGCTTCGCCGGCGCGGGCGGCTTCCACCGCGGCGTTGAGCGCGAGCAGGTTGGTTTGAAAGGCGATCTCGTCAATGGTCTTGAGAATCTTGGCGATGTTGTCGCTCGCCGACTTGATGTCGGCCATGGCGGTGGTCATTTCCTGTATGTCGCCGGCCCCGACATCGGCGGCGGCGCGCGCCTGGGCGGCCAGTTCCTTGGCGTGCTGGGCGTTGCCGGCGTTGCGCTGGGTCATGGAGGACATTTCCTCCAGCGAAGAACTGGTTTCCTCCAGCGACGCGGCCTGTTCGCTCGCGCCTTCGGCCAAGGACTGGCTGGCGGCGGAGACGTGACTGGCGGCAGAAGTTGTTTGTTCTGCACCCTCCGCCATCTGGTCCACGGTGTTCTGGATCGGGCGCGAGATGGACCGTGCGGTCAGCAAAGCAATCAGGGCGCCCACCGCCAGCGCAGCGAGACCCAAGACGAGATTGACGATACCCATCCGCCTTACTGGCGCTGCCATCTCCGCATCCGGGACGGTGATGACAAAGCCCCACTTGAGCAGATCGCTGGTGTCGAAGACGGCGCTCTTGGCGATGCCTTCAAAGGTATAGTCCAAATGCCCCTTCCGCGCTTGTTGCACCTGTTTCCCCCACTCGAAATCGGTGATCTTGGTTTCGAGAATCTTCGCCTTCTCCGGGTGCGCAATGAAGACTCCCTTTTCGTCGAATAAGAAGGCATAGCCGGTCTGGAGCACTTTGATGGTGGAGATGAACTTGGAACTAAACCAGTTCAAGTCCAGCACGCCGTAAAGCACGCCCCGCCCCGCGCCGCCTTCCTTGATGGGTGTCGCGATGACAACGATGGGATTCCCAGTCGTTCGGCTCTTCAATACGTCAGAAACAACGATCTGCCCGGCGAGTGCGTCCTTGAAATATTGCCGGTCGGCGACGTTCAGTTTGCCCACCGACCCCGGGTTGGAGGACGCCAAGGTATCACCCTTGGCGTCTGCCAGATGGACGTCTTCATAAAAGCCGTAAAGCCCCTTGGCATGGACCAATTCCGCGCTGACGGCGGCGCGGGCCGTGGCGGCGGTGTCCGCCGCGCCGAGCGCGGCCGAAACCTGGGGTTGGACGGACCACTGCACCAAATTTTGGCGTTGGCCCTCCACCCAGCTTTCCACCTGTTTGATGCTGGAGGAACAGACTCCGACGAGTTGGCTCTGCAGCGTATCTTCCAAGGCGTTGCGACCCATCAGGAAGGAGACAAGGCTGATGGCAAAAGTGGTGATGAGGACGAGCGCCACAGTGGGCACGAGGATGCGATTACGCAGATTCCATTTCATACGAGAAGCGAAGATGAGCAGTTTGGTATGGACTGTTTGACTGTAGCTCGGTGCATAATGCGGGTTAGGTTGATGAGGCCAAGACCCCTGCGGTGTCCTGGCTGGCGATTGCGGCATCTGTCACGATGACTTTATCAATGTCGAGCAGGGCCTTCACCGCTCCTTTGATCTTCGCCATGCCGAGGATGTAGTGCGTGTCCACTTGAGCGCCGAAGTCGGGGGTTTCCTCGATCTCGGATTCGGCGATGTTCAAGACTTCCTCCACGCCGTCCACCACCATCCCCATTGCCGTCGTCTTGCCATCCGGCAACTTGACTTGCACCACCACGATGCAGGTTTGGTCGGTATGGCCCGTATCGGGGAAGCCGAAGCGCATCCGCAGGTCGAGCACGGGGATGATCTTCCCGCGCAGGTTGATGACGCCCCGGATATACTTGGGCATCTGCGGGACCGCGGTAATGTCCGTCAGCCGGATGATCTCCCGGACTTGCAATACATCAATCCCGTAGGATTCTTGTTGGAGCCTGAACGTCAGGTATTTCCCGGCAAGCGCATGGACGCGGCCGGCGGCGCGTGGTTGTAGCTCGTTAGCCATTTGGAAGTTTCTTATCGGCAAATGGCTGGGAAGCTTGAGCTTCATCTGCGCAGCCCGACGAGGTGTTGCGAAGTCGGCAATCAGTGCTTGACCACGCCTTGAGGACGACGGACGGTGTGCAAACACTGTGCCGAAGAATATTCCGGGTTGGCGCATTTCGCCGCTCAAGTTTCCGGGAACCGCGCCGATGGATGGATGGACTGCCAGTAGAAGGACTGAGGGAATCCGGTTGTTCCCTGCCGTATGGCAACGATTGACACAGAAGAATACGAATTCATCCGCCGCCTCGTTTACGAGCGCAGCCGCATTAACTTGGGCCCGGACAAGACGGAGTTGGTGTCCAGCCGCGTGGCCAAGCGCCTGCGGGCGCTGCGGTTGAGCGGCTTCGGCGAGTATTGCGAACTGCTGCGTTCACCCGCCGGCGAGGAGGAGATGAAGGACTTGCTCGATGTCATCTCCACCAACGTGACGGACTTTTTCCGCGAGGCGGAGCACATGCGCTATCTCGCGGAAACCGTGCTGCCGGAATGGCAGGCGGCCAAACCGGCGGCGGGCGGCGACAAGGTGTTTCGTGTCTGGAGCGCCGCGTGTTCTTCGGGCGAGGAGCCATACACCCTGGCAATTGTGCTGGCCGAATACTTCCGCGAAAACACGCCCCGCGATTGGCGGATCGTGGCGTCGGACATCAGCACTCGGATGCTGGAGAAGGCGCGACAGGGCATCTATCAGCAGGAGCGCGTCAAGTTGCCGCGGCCCGAATGGCTGGCGCGTTACTTCCAGCGGGGCACCGGCGATTTTGAGGGGTACTGCCGCGTCAAGCCGCTCTTGCGCGACCGGGTGGTCTTCCAGCACCAGAACCTGATGCACTGGCCCTACCCGTTTCGAGACCCCTTTCAGGTAATTTTTTGCCGCAACGTCATGATCTACTTTGACCGCCCCACCCAGGAGCAGTTGATCGCCCGACTGAAGGAACAACTGGCCCCGGGCGGCTACCTCTTTGTGGGCCATTCGGAAAGCCTCGTGGGGATCGAGCATGGCATGAAGTGCGCCCGCCCCAGCATCTACCGGCGCACCTGACCCCTTAGCCCCAGCCCACCATGCCACCTCTCACCCAATGGGTCATCGCGCCACCAAAGAAAACGCTCGTCGTGGGCGTGGCGGACATGGTGGCCAGCAACGACCCAGGGGCGGAAATCGTGACCTACTCGCTGGGCTCCTGCCTCGGCATCACGCTTTACGACCCGGTCCGCAAGATCGGCGGCCTCTTGCACGTCATGTTGCCGGATTCCTCGATTGACGCGGCAAAGGCGGTGAGTGCGCCACACATGTTTGTGGACACGGGCGTGCCGCGCTTGTTTCAAGCGGTGGCCAGCCTTGGCGGCGACCGTTCCCGGGCCATCATCCGGGTGGCGGGCGGCTCGCAATTCCTCGACCAAAACCGTGTCTTCAACATCGGCCAGCGGAATTGCGACACGCTGTTCGCACTGCTGGCGCGCAATGGATACACCGTCCACGCCCAAGACATCGGCGGCATCCGCTGCCGCACGATGCGCTTTGACCTTTCCACCGGCGAAGTTTCCATCCACAGTCCGGGGGTAACTCCGTATCGCCTATGACGACCGAGGAAATCGTGGCCAAAGTCAAGAACCTCGCGCCGGTGTCGCACGCGGCCCTGCGGCTGGTTTCGCTGCTGGATCAAGCCGCCGTCAGCAACGACGAGATCGTCCAAGTGCTGAAGTACGACACGGTGCTCACCGCCAAACTGCTGCGCGCCTGCAACTCGCCCTACTTCGGTTTTGAAGACCCGGTTTCATCCGTGGAGCAGGCGGTCTTGGTGCTGGGTCACCAACAGATTCTGCATCTGGTGTTGAGCCTGGCCTTCAGCGGTGCCATGAACACGCCCTTGCCCGGCTACGCCGCGGAGGGGGGCGAACTGTGGCGGCATTCCCTCACCACCGCGATGGCTTCCGAGACGCTCACCCGCTCCGGGCTGCCCGTGGAGTTCGAGACGCCGGTCGCGTTTACCGCGGGCTTGCTGCATGACATCGGGAAGCTGGTGTTCAATCACGTTTTGGACGACGCCGCCCAACTGGCGATCCGCAGCCGCATCACAGACGGCAAGTTGGCGCGCACCGACGCGGAGCGGGAAATTGTCGGCGCCGACCACGCGGAAGTGGGCGCGCATCTTCTGAGAAGCTGGAAGCTACCCGACGACATCGTGGAGGCGGTGGGCCGTCATCATCAGCCCACCTGCCAGCCCCGGCCCAAGCTCTCGGTCGTTACGCACGTGGGCAATTGCCTGGCGCACCTCGTCGGTTCGACGCTGGGCTGGGAAGGGTACGCCGTCCGCGCCGACGCCGCTGCGACCGAGGCACTGGCCATCACGCCGGAGAAACTGGAGGACTTGATGATCGCCGTGCATGACGCCGCGGCGAAGGTGGAGCATTTCATGCACGTCTCATGATCTTGAAAACGAAAACCCGCGTCCTGGTCGTGGATGATTCCGCCGTCGTGCGGCGCGCGATCAGCGACGCCCTCAGCCAGGACCCGGAGATCGAAGTGGTGGGCACGGCCTGCGATCCCTACAACGCCCGGGACAAGATTCTGGAGTTGAACCCCGACGTGCTGACGCTGGACATCGAGATGCCGCGCATGGACGGCATCACCTTCCTGCGGATTCTCCAGAAACACCGTCCGATCCCCGTGGTGGTGGTCAGTTCTATCACCCAGGCCGGCTCGCGGGCGGCGGTGGCCGCGCTCGAAGCGGGAGCGGTGGACGTGATCGCAAAGCCCGGCTCCGCCTGGTCCATCGGCGACCTGCGCGATCAATTGATCCACCGGGTCAAGGGCGCCGCCCTGGCGCGTTTCCGCACGGGGGCAACCGCCTCGACCGACGGGCCGAAGCCCGAGACGCCGCTGGCGACACATTTCAACCCGCGTCAGATCATCGTGCTGGGCGCCTCCACCGGCGGCACCGAGGCGCTCAAGAGCGTGCTCACCCAGTTGCCCCCGGGGTTGCCCGGCATTTGCATTGTGCAGCACATTCCACCGTTCTTCTCCAAGGCGTTTGCGGAACGGCTCAACCAGATCTGCGCGTTTGAAGTCCGCGAAGCCAAGGCGGGCGATGCCGTGCGCCCGGGCTTGGCTCTGATCGCGCCGGGCGATTATCACATGATGATCATCTGGAACAACGGCCATTACCAAGTGGTGCTGAACCAAGGGCCGCCGCAGCACCACACCCGCCCCGCCGTGGACGTGCTCTTCAATTCCGCCGCCGCCTGCGCCGGGCGATACGCCGTCGCCGGTTTGCTCACCGGCATGGGCTCGGACGGCGCGCAAGGCCTCAAGAAACTGCAGCAGGCCGGCGCCGCGACCTTCGCCCAGGACGAGGCGACCTGCGTGGTCTATGGCATGCCGCGCGCAGCGGTGGAACTCGGCGCCGCGGATCAAGTGCTCCCCTTGGAGCGCATCCCCTTTGCTTTGCTGCGGATGGTGCAGCCCCGGCCCGCCGCCGTCCCGCCGGCTGCTCCGGCTGCTCCCGCCCGAGTCCAAGCCGCTTTTGTCCCTCAACCTCACCAAGCGTAAACCATGAGTTCATCCGTCCAATCCTTCGATGTCCGTCAGTTCCTGAGCCATCATCTTGCCGACGTGTTTTCAACGATGCTGTCGTTGAAGGCGGAGCCCATCCCTGACGCGGAGGTCCCGCACCATGACAACCGGGTGACCGGTTCGGTTGGCTTCGGCGGCGAAACCGTCACGGGCGCCGTTTATCTGCACCTCTCTGCCGGGTTGGCGCTCAAAGCGGCGTCGGCCATGCTGGGCCTGGATCCGGCGGAGATCACCGGCGAGACGGAAGTGAACGACGTGGTGGGAGAAATGACGAACATGCTGGCGGGAGGATTGAAATCCACGCTCTGCGACCTGGGCGCGGCCTGCGCCGTGAGCACCCCGGCCATCATTCGCGGCACCTCGTTCGAGATTGAAGCCTTGCCGGGCGTGCGCCGGGAATGCATGGTATTTGGCTGCGACGCGGAGCGCGTGGTGGTCGAGTTGCACATCAAGTTTAACTGAGCCAAGAAACCTATGCCGATCAAGATTCTGAGCGTGGATGACAGCCGGACCATCCGGTTGATCGTGGGAAAGGCCTTCCGCCCTTATGATTGTGTGATTTGCGAAGCGGCCAACGGCGAGGAAGGACTCGCCGTGGCCGCGCGTGAGAAACCCGACCTCATCTTGCTGGACGTGACCATGCCGGTCATGGACGGGGTCACGATGCTGACCAAGCTGAAGGAGGACCCCGAGCTGAAGCAAATCCCCGTGATCATGCTCACCGCCGAGTCCGGCCGCGACAACGTCCTGCACATCGCCCGGCTGGGGGTGCGGGACTATCTGGTGAAACCCTTCAAGGAAGACCAGCTCATCGAAAAAACCGGGCGCGTCGTGCCGCTTGAGAAGAAACCAGTGGCCAATCCGGCGCCAGCGGCCTAGACTAGCGGCAATCCATGGCTGAGAACCTGAACTACGACGATCTGGCCGACCAGTACGGCTTGGAGCCAGTGTCCCCGAGCGTGATGCGTCTGACGCAACTCGTGGCCCGGCAAGACGCCGACCTCGATCAGATCGCCAAGGTCATCACCCAGGATCAATCGCTCACCCAGCGGCTCTTGCGCGCCGCCAATCCCCGCGCGCGCAACGACGAGGAATTCTCCATCACCACGGTCGAGGACGCCCTGATGCGCACGGGCATGGGCTGCGTCCTCCTGCTGGCCATGGGGACTCCCCTGACGCTGGCGTTGGCAAAGACTTTCCAAACCATGCTCGGCCTCAAGCTGGAAAGCGTTCATCCGAAGGCGGTGACGCAGTTCCCCGGCGAGCACTTGCGGGGCACCATCGGTTTCTCCGGCAAGGCCGAGGGCCGCGTCTTCCTGCGCCTCAGCCCCGACGGCGCCAAACGCGTGGCCGCCGGCGTTCTCGGCATGAGCCCCGAGGAACTGACGGACCTTTCCGAGATCAACGATGCCGTGGGCGAACTCGTCAACATTGTCACCGGCAACTTCAAGTCGAACCTGTGCGACGCCGGGTTGGATTGCCGCCTGACCCCGCCCCGCGTGGAACGCATCACCGGATTCGACGTGCCCGTCGTCGCGGGCGGCGGCCTCGAACGCATGGCGTTTCGCGCCCCGCAGATCACGCTCTTCGTGGACGTCACCGTCAATCCTTGGAGCGAGGATTGATCCCGGTTGGTGCCCCGCCTTCCTTCCCTCCGCCGCACACGATCGTCAAGTCATCCGCGCAGACGCTCCCGATGGACCTCGATGTAGCGGCGCCTCGGCAGAGCGCCGCCAACTTGCCCCTCCATGAACTGGCGGCGCTCTTCCGAGACGCCGCTACGGCCGAGGGGATCAAGGCGCGAATTCTTCGGGGAATTCTCTCCCGGTCCAACGAGAAGGCCGCTGCGGTCGACACCTCAGCGGCCAGGCAAGCGATCTGAAGCCGAATCACTTCAAGCCCACCAGATAGCCGAAGCGCGCCCGAAACTGTTCCGGCGTCAGCGAAACAATGGCGGCGAGCTTGTTGATCTGGGCCACGTCCTCGAAGTCGGATTTCTCCAGTCGGATCATGTAGTGGCAGGCGCACTCGTAGGCTTCACCGTCCACATTGACGCGGCGGACGGTGAACCGGCCGGTCTTTGGATTGAGCATCTTCTCGAACTGGAGCGGGATCATCTTGCCGTCCACAAAACTGATGATCGCGCCGTATTTGCCCGCTTCCATCGAGAGAAGGAACTTCACCGCGCCGTAACCGAGGTCGCGCGTGTATTCGCCGTCGAAGGGAATCGGATCGGCGCATCGCAGTTCGTAGCCGAGGTCCTTGTCAATGAAAGCCATCTTCATCCCGAGTTGCTCCAGGCGCGCGGTCAGGATGTCCTTCATCAGCCGCCCAAAGGCGATCTCGCCCAGGCGCAGATGGCCGTGGTCGTCGCGGATCACCTTGCCGTAGCGTTCGAGGGAGCCGCCGGGCACGGCGCGCAACAACCCCTGTTCCCCCATGGATTCGATCAAACCTTCCGCCAGCACCGCCACGCCGTAGTTCGTGCCTTCGGCCTTCCGCTTGATGATGGACCCGATGATGATGTCGCACACTTCCTCCGCCGTGACCGGGCGGCCGCGGAATTCCTCGGGAATGATCGTCACCGCCGCGGCGGCGGCCTTGCCGATGCCGAGCGCGAGATGCCCCGCCGAGCGGCCCATGCTGATGACGAGATACCACCGCGACGTGGTGTGGGCGTCCTCGCTCAGATTGCGGAGCAGGAACACGCCGTTGTGGCGGGCCGTCTCAAAGCCGAAGGTCGGCGTCGAGCCGGGCAGCGGCAGGTCGTTGTCAATCGTCTTCGGCACGTGGGCCACGCGGATGACCCCGCCGCCCTTGCTGTACACGTGGCTCGCGGAAAACGCCGTGTCGTCGCCGCCAATGCTGACCAAGGCGGTGACGCCGAGCTTGTGCAGCGCGTCCAGCACATTGCGCATGCTGGTTTCGGATTTGGCCGGGTTGGTGCGGGCCGTGCCCAGAATCGAGCCGCCGCGCAGGTGAATGTACTTCACGTCGTCAATCGTCAGCTTCGTGTAATGCTGCGTGTCGCCTTGTGAGAGCCACTTGAAGCCGTCCTTGAAACCGATGACCTCAAAGCCCTGGTTGATGCCTTCGATCGTGGCCGCAGCGATCACGCCGTTGATGCCGGGCGCGGGGCCGCCACCGACCAAGATACCGAGTTTGCCTCTCTTCGTTCCGTTTGCCATAACAGTTGTCAATTAAGCGATGAAACCGCAGCGGGCCGGTCAACCGAGTTTGGAACCGCCCGCATTGGGCCGGCAGTCTGCCAGAACGCCATTTCGCGTCAAAACAACTTTGGCGGCTACAATCGTTGGCCACCGGTCTGCCACGATGTGCGCAGAAAGACTCGGCTATGGCTGGTTCGGCCCGCTCGGCTGGTCCGCCCCGGTGATCCGGACCCAAAACTCGAAATAGTCGCCATAAACCCGGCCAAGCCAAGGCGCATGGACGAGTTGATTCGACGGGGCGGCATACGCCTTCAAAAAGGGCCGTGTGGGCCAGGCACATCCGTGAACGTACGCGGAAAGGAGCAAGGCAAGGCTGGTCAGATAGACGAAAGGCAGGAGGAAGATCCCCGCCCCGAAAAGGCCAACGACCTTTCCCGCGAACCGCAGCCCATCGGATGTTTCAGTTGTTTGCATCCAGCCACTTCCGCCCGCTCGTTCCTTCGGGATCAACCGGAGGCCGGATCAACTTCACCGGCCTGCCACAATTGCCGCCCTTCCATACCGCCGGCGACCACCAGCGTTTGCCCGGTGACATGGCCGGCCAACGCGTCGGAGGCGAGATACACCACCGCGTTGGCGATGTCTTCGGGACGGGCCAGCTTCGGCAGCGCCATGGTCGCCGTAACTTTGCGGATCAGCGCGGCGTCCGCCAGCTTGACCGCCGTGCGCGGGACCACCGTCCAGCCGGGGCAGACGCAGTTGATCCGTCCACCGCAGTAATCGCGGGTATGCGGCGCGATGCGCGCCAGCTCATTCTTCAGTGTCCGCGTCAGGCCAAACGCCATGGCCGCCTTCGCCGCCGCGTAATCGGCATGGCCGGCCTCCCCGAACACCGCCGCGGTCGAGCCGATCAGCACCGCGTTGCCGCGCTGTTGCTTCGCGGCGATGCGGAAGAACTCGCGCAGGCTCAGGAAGGTCGAAGTCAGCACGCCATCGAGCGTCGCGCGCCACTGGCGCAGCGACATTTCGTGCAGCGGCACGTCACGCATCTCCCACGCGCCGGCATTGGCTACGAGCGTGTCCACGCGCCCGAACTTCTTCAGTGCCGCCGCGAACAAGCCCTTCACGGCTTCCTCCCGCCGCAGGTCCACGCCCACCGCGATGGACTCCGCCGGCTCCAACGTCCGCTTCAGCTTCATCGCCGCGGCGCAGTTGCCGTGATAGTGCAAAACGAGTTTGGCGCCTTCTTGCGCGAAGGCGCGGGCGATGGCGGAGCCGATGCCGCCGGACGCGCCGGTGACAACAACCACTTTGCCTGCAAGTTCAGTGTTCATGTGACTTTGGCCTGTTGGTTTCACTCCAACCGGAACGCGCCCTGAATCTTGCAGGGCGGCGTGAGGCGCTGACCGTCGGCCGGCATCGCGTGAATCATCCGCACGATGTCCATGCCTTTCACGACCCGGCCGAACGCGGCGAAGCCTTGTCCGTCCGGATTGCGGCGTCCGCCGAAATCCAACTCCGGCTGGTCGCCGATGCAGATGGAAAAACTGTCCTGCGCCGTGTCTGGTCCGCTGCGCGCCATGCTCAACGTGCCATCCAGATGCCGCAGCCCCGTGTCGTGCGTACGTTCCAGCGGGATGGGCGGGAAGAATTCTCCCTCGCGCGACGGATCCGCTCGCGCTTGGAGGACTTCGATCTTCACGTCGTTGGTCGGCTGATTGTCGGGCGTCACGGTGCGGAAGAACTCGCCGTTGCGATAGAACCCCTCCAGCACGTAGCGCAGGAAGTTCGTGACGGTGACCGGTGCGGCCTTCGCATCCAGTTCCACTTCGATGTCGCCCAGCGCGGTGACGAACTGAACGCGCGGTCTGTCGGTCAGGGGCGCTTCGCGCCAGCGGAAACGCGGCGACTTTGCCGGATCAAAGCCCGCCAGGTGCGAGCGCTCGCTGGCCGCGCGTTCCATCGGCTTGCGGTAGCGCCAAGGAATCTCACCGAACACCTCGGCACAGAGCGCGGCGAGCGGCGGATCGTATTCCTTCAACTCGGCGCGTGTGTTGACGTGGTTGTGCTGGGCGTCGTTCTCGCGGTTGTTGTCGAACCAATCCTGCACCGCCTCGGCCCAGTACTCGTCCATGTCCGTGATCGCGTACGTGCCTTGAAACAAACCGGCGGCCTTGGCGCGGTGATACGCTTCCCGCAAGCGCGGCACGAACGTGGGGTCCACGGCGGGCATCCCGATTTGGGCAATGGCGTGGCCGAACTCGTGGATCAAGATGTTCTCGGTGGAATACGGATCGCCGGGGAAGCAAAGAAGGTTCTCCTCACCGCAACTGGTGAGGTCGCCGCCGAGGCCGCGTGCGCGGCGGTCCCAGAACACCTTGGGCCGCATGTCCGCCTGCTCCGGCAGATCCGTGGTGTATTCATTGTAGGCCATGACCACCACCCGATTCCCGTTCGTCGCCATGGTGCGCAGAATCTGCGGCCGCTGCGACAACATATGCGTGAGAATCCACCGCGCTTCGAGCATCGCAACATCCGAGACGTTGGTCGAACCCAGCACCGGCAAGCCGGCCGCATCGAGGTACTTCTGGTAGAACGGCGGCAGTTTCAGTGAACCCCGGACTGCTTCCGGCACGGGGCTGACGCGCGGTGCGGCTTCGGCCTTGGCGGTTGGTTTGGACGTGGTGCATCCCACCAGCATCCAGACGAGCAGAAGGGCGGCCGCCGCAGTATAGGACAGGCGTCCCGCCTGTCTCCATCTTGCTGGGAACAGCCGCCCGTCGGACTCGACAACGGTGTTGGCGCTGTGACCGCAATCGCGGGTGGCAATTGATATTTGAGACAGGCGGGACGCCTGTCCTACGAGTAAACGCAACGGGGCTGGCGTCGTTTGCATGGCTGTCAGTTAAACGTCGGGGCAATGGGTTTTCAACCGCAGAAGTGTGAACGAGCGCGGGGCAGACTCATGGCGGAAGGTGGGCCCGACCAGAGCGCCGCCAAAATCGCAGGGGTAAGTTTGCGGCGTTCTGCCGAGACGCCGCTACGCAGCAACGGCTCATGGCAAGATGCTCGGAAGCCGGGCTTAAACGCGGAGCGCAACCTGGCGTGGGTGCGCGCGTTTGCCATGGCGTGGGGCCAGGCCGTTGCGCGTGGCTTTGGCCGCCCGTTCGCCGCTGTTGCGGGCGGGACGCCGCATCAGGGCCTCGATTTCCTCCGCCTCGACGGGAATGCGCGCCATCAAGTCCACCGGGCCTTTTTCGGAGACGAGCACGTTGTTCTCGACCCGCACGGCGAAGCCTTCCTCGCGGAGGTAGATGCCCGGCTCCACGGTCATCACCCAGCCGGCCTCGATGGGTTTGGTGGTGAGGCCGACATCGTGGACGTCGAGGCCGATGGGGTGGCCGACCCCGTGCATGAAGTAGCGCTTGAAGGCGGGCGCGTCCTCGGTCTGCTGTTTGATTTCCTTGGTGGTGATCAACCCGAGGTCCACGAGTTCTTTTTCCATCATCTGCTCGGCTTCTTTCTGCCAGAGCTTGAGTTTCTTGCCCGGAACAAGGCCGCGGATGGATTGCCGCATGACGCGGAGCACGGCGTCATACACACGCCGCTGCCGGCGTGTGAACCGGCCGCTCACCGGGATGGTGCGGGTCATGTCCGAGTTGTAATTGGCGTAACTCGCCCCGACGTCGAGCAGCAGCAAGTCGCCTTTGCGGCAGGTGGCGGCGTTCGTCAGGTAGTGCAGCGCGCAGGCGTTGAGGCCGGTGGCGATGATCGGTTGGTAGGCAAACCGCCCGCCCCGCCGGGTGAACTCGTGGATGAACTCTGCCTCCACCTCGAACTCGCGCACGTCGGGGCGCACGAAGCCCAGCACCCGCCGGAAGCCGGCTTCCGTGAGATCGCACGCCTGTTGGATCAGTTTGAGTTCCGCCTCGGATTTTATGGCGCGCAGGCGGTGCATGAGCGGGGCGAGGCGGCGGAAATCGTGAAGCGGGAAGTTGCGCACCGTCTCCGCCACGAACCGCGCCTCGCGGGTGGTCACCTCGATGATCGCGCGCTTGTGCTCATTGCTGTTGAGATAGACGTGCTCGCATTCGCACATCAGGCGATGGAACAGGCGGGGGAATTCGTGCAGCCAAAGCACTTCCGGGACGCCGGAGAGCCGGCGGGCTTCGTCCTTGGTCAGCTTGTGGCCCTCCCAAATCTCCAAGTCCTTTGTCGGCTCGCGCAGGAACAGGATGGCGCGGTGTTTCTCCTCGTCGGCGTCGGGGTAGAGCAGGAGGATGCTCTGCTCCTGCTCGACGCCGGTCAGGTAGAACAAGTCTGAATTGACCGGCAGCGCGGCGGTGCCGTCGGCGTTGGTGGGCGGCACGTCGTTGGCGTTCACCACCGCGAGTGAGTTGGGCGGCAGCAGGGCCGCCAGCCGCGCCCGGTTGGTGGTGAACAACTTTGGGTCTATGGGTTCGTAACGCATGGTTCGATTCCGGGGACTCGAGAAGGCGGGCGCGAGCGGTCAGCCGGCCTCGATGTCCGCGGAGCATTGAATCGCCCTTGCCTCCGCGCGCCCATGCAGGGAATCCACCCGCACCTATCTGCTATCACCTTCCCATGAATCTCAAACGCGCTCCCAGGAATTCGAAGCGACCAAGAATGCCGGGGATCAAATCCTTGAACGCCTTGAATCCTTGAAGAAACCTGTTGGAAGGGTGACCACAGCGTTCGTTTGAACCGCCACACCAAGGTTCAGGGTAAACGGCTGTGGTTCGTGATCGCCGTCCCCGGCGCCTTCAGATGTTCGAGATACTGCTTCGCCTGCAGGAGTTGAGGATCGAGCCGCAGCGCTTCCTCGAACGCGCGCACCGCCTCGGCCCGCCGCCCTTGCTTGAAGTGACCCACCCCCAGGTTCAAGTGTGCCCAAGCGTGATCGGGTTTGAGCCGGAGCGTTGCTTCAAACTCCCGTTGCGCCTCGGCTTCCTGGCCGGCAAAGGCCAGTTCCTCGCCGAGCAGCGAATGCGCTTCCCACGAATCCGGGTCCAATCGCAAGGCTTCGCGGGCTTGCTGGATCGCCTCGCTGGATCGTTTCAGCCGCACCAGTGTCCGTGCGATCTGGTAGGGGATTCGCGCATCCTGCGGAACGAACTGCCGGGCGCGGCCGAAATGCTGCAGGGCTTCGTCGAACTTGGATTCCGCAAAACTCAGGAGGCCCAACTCGAACCAACCCGCGCCCAGGTCGGGGCGGAGCTGCACGGCTTGGTTGAGCCATTGGCGCGCCTCCTCCCGGCGGCCCTGCTTGGCGAGCAGCCGGCCCATTTGGTAGGGCGGAATGTGGTGGTGGGGAATCAGCGCCTGGACCCGCCGCCAAGCCTCCGTCGCCCCCGGCAAATCCCGCATCGCCTCTAGGAAATCAGCGAAGTTCCAGTGCAACCGGAAATCCTCGGGCCGGCGCTGGATCGCCTCCCCATAAAGCGCTCGGGCGGCGACGGCGTTGGAGGAGGTGAGCCGCGCGCGGACCTGGCTGAGCTGCGCTTGCCAGAAGTTCCGGCGCGCGGGATTGTCCGGTTGCCCGGCGAAGGGCGGTTGGGTCAGCCGCCGCAGGACGTTGTCCAGCACGTCGCGGCGATTCCAGTCCGTCAACCCCAGGTCACGTTCACACGCTTCCTGGGTGGCCCATTCGCGGGTGGCGCGTTGGGTAATGGCCGGAGGCAGGAGCGCCGCAATCCTCTCGGCCAGACCGCGCGCCAGGCGGTAGTTGCCCGAGAAGTGGAAATGCACGTGCTCGTAGAATGACTCGTTGCCGGGGATGCCGTCCGCGCTGGACGCCGCCACGGTGGCGACCGCGTCAAACAGATGCACTCCGCGCGAAGCATGGGCGCGCCCGGCTTCCTCAATGATGGCATTCAGCCGCGAGTCCGCGCGGAACGGCAGCGCATCGTCGTCGCGGGCACGGGAGAAAGCGGCCAGTGCGGCGAGATGATTCGACACGGTCAGTTGGCATTGGCCCAGCCGAAACTCGGTTTCGGCATGACGTGGCGCGAGTTGCAGGGCTGCTTCGTAACTTCGCGTTGCGGATAACCAGTCACCCGCTGCTTGGGCGGCAGCTCCTGCGGTGGCCAACCGCACGAAGTCCGGCGGCAGGTTCGTGCCGGCGGCATGGCCGGGCAACGACGCGAAGGGCGAAAGGTCCTTCAGGTTGACCGCCGCCGTGCTCAGCACAATGGGCACGCTCGCGCGCTCGCCCGCGCGGAGAATGTCCTCGAGATTCGCCCGGAAGTTTCGATAAACCGTCTCCCGTGCCGGATGGTCGGGCGCGATCTGGTTTTCCACAAACAGCTTCATGCCCTCCCACGTCCGACCCGCGGCGGAGGCGCGCGAACGGGCGACCCAAGCCGCCAACACTTGATAGGTGCGTGCTTCTTGCAGCGCCAGTTTCAGGCGGACCAGCCAGCGCGGCGGGGCTTTCGCGCCGAACACCGTCGCCGCGCCGAACGGCCCTACCATCTCGTTATTGCCCATGTACACAATCCACAAGTCTCCCTCGTGCCGCGCGCATTCACGGGCAATCGGGAGGATCGCGTGGGAGTTGATTGCCGTCATCGCCACGCAAACCACCTCGAAATCGGTATCCGGATATCGCTGCCGCAGGAGCGCTTGGAGATAGCGCCCGAAGCCGAAGGCCGGCGCCGGATCGCCCAAGGCGGCGGATTCACCCAGCAGGAAGATTCGATAGCAGCCCGGCGGTTTTTGGGCGCGCATCACCACGGGTGCCGGGCTGCGCGCCAACTCGGGCGGGAAGAACCGCAGGCCGAACCGGTCGTTCTCCACCCAGGCATTCGTCCCGTTGACGGTGGCGGACTTGAAGAACGAGATAGGGCGTCCGGCACTCGCCAGGCGCAGGACCAACTCCGTCCCGCCCAGCAGGAGCAAGGGGGGCAGGATCAGCGCCGCAAGGCGAAAGAGCCACACCCGGCGACCCCGGAGCGATCGGGGCGACGGCGCGGCGCCGCCGACCGTCGCAGAGCGATTCGCCGGCTCGCGGCGCGGTGGACTCTTCGCGTGGCGTTTCAACCCGCGCACGGTAAAGCGCAGGAGGGGCGCGCAAAAGCCCGTTTTTCGCTTGCTCCAAAATGCGAATGACGCTTCAATACTGGTGATGCTCAACCACCTTCAAACTCGGTGTTGCATCTTCTGCCTTGGCGACCACCGCAGGAGTGGCGGCGTTTGCTTGGGCGGAATCCTCCAGACCCCAACCTCAACCAAATAGAAACCAGGAAGGTAAAACACGTATGCGTAGAAAACTGTATGGCAGTATCTTGGCAGGCCTTTTGTGCGTCAGTGGGGCGCAGGCCGGCTCGTTCTTCTTCGACTTCAATGAAGACCCGGGCGCCAGTGGGTTAATGAACATCACCGGCAGCGGTTTGTGGTATGCCTTCGATGGCGTGGGTTACGCCACCAATACGTCGGACGGATTCTTGAAGCTCACCTCGGCCACCAGCCAGAGCACGAGAATCATCTTCTCAGACTTCGATGAGGGTTCGGTGGTGCAGGCCTTCACCTTCGAATGCGATTTGCGTCTCGGCAACGGCACAGAAAGTCCGGCCGATGGCTTCAGTGTCAATTATTGCCGGGCCAACGACCCGGTGTTGACCGGCGGTGCCTTCGCTCAAGGTCAGAACTGCGAAGCCAACCTGCCGGAAGAAGGCACACAGACGGGTATCGCGATTGGCTTTGACGCTTGGGATAGCGGCGGCACGGCCGGTAGCCTGTGCGACGTCGTCAACCAGAGCATCGGGACCGATGTGGCGGCTGTCACGGTTCGGGTGGATGGCATCTTGGTTCGTCAGTATCCCTGCCCGACGCGAAACGGGAGTTGCACCGACGCGACCTCGCTCCAAACGGGCCCCTATGACGGGACGGGCTCGTACGCCGGGCTGTGCTGGGCACGTCTCAAGGTGCAACTTGGCGCCGATGGCAAGCTCAATGTCTGGTGGAAGGGCACACAGATTTTGACGGACTATCAGACCGCGTATTATCCGAGTCCAGGCCGGCTGGTCTTCGCCGGGCGCACGGGTGGTTCGTGGCAGAATCAAGACGTGGACAACATTTCCATCACAACGGTGGCCGCAACCGTGGCGCAGGTCGGCAACGCCGCCGGTCGGGCCGACGGTTTCGTCGTGGACGTGACCGATTCCGGTTCGAGCGTGGTGAATCCAGCCACAGCCCAAGCCACGGCAACCTTGGACGGCACCAGCGTGGCGCCCTTGACCGCAACGAAGAGCGGCAGCACGACTCTCTTCGCTTACCACGGTTTCCCGACGCTGCTGACTCCGGGCTCGACCCATACGGTGGTGTTCGCCTGCAAAGATGGCAACGGCAACGCCATTACCGCCACGCGTACGTTCACGGTTCCGGCTTATGCGACTATCCCGGCGGCCGATGCCGTTACCGGAGTTGACACCTCGAAAGTTGGCTACCGTATCCTCCCGTGGCAGTCTGCGGGACAACCTAACACGACCATTTGGACGCTGGAGCAGTTGCTCGGTTACCATGGCGCCAATGAGGCGGACCTCACCAGCGCCACCAACGGCGGTTACATTAACTTCTCCGGCGTGCTGAACTTCAACATCACCCCGGCCAGCAATGGCGGCGGCGACGCGGGCAACTTCCAAGTGGGCAACGGTTATCCGGACAGCTTGTTCCCGGGCATTCCCGGCGCGAACGGTCTGAATGGGAGCACGGCCCTCAAAGTCCTCACCTTCCTGGAATTCGCCTCACCAGGCATCTACGAGTTGGGCGTCAACAGCGACGACGGCTTCCTCGTTACCCAAGGCAAGAACGCGGATGATTGGTTCGCCCTCAAGCTGGGCGAATTCAACGGCGGTCGTGGCGCCAGCGACACCATCTTCACCGTCGCGGTACCCACGGCGGGTATCTATCCGGTTCGCCTGATCTGGGAGAACGGCAACGGCGAAGAAGGCAACGGTGCCAATCTGGAATGGTTCTCCGTCAAGGACGGGGTCAAGTATCTCATCAACGATCCCGAAACCACCAATACTTCCGGCATCAAGGCATATTACGCCGGACCGGCCGCCCCCGCATATGTGCAGATTGTGAGCCCGTATGCCGGCGCGACCGGCTGCTGGCCCACCAATTGCGGTGGCATTTTGGCTGACGCCGGCACCACCGTCAACGCCGCCTCGATCAAGCTGTATCTCAACGGCGTTCAGGCGCCTGCTCCGTTCATCTCCAAGTCCGGTAACGCGACAACGGTCATGCTGACAGCCAACATCACCAATGCGGCCACCACCGCGATGTTCGCCAACGGCCTGAATACCGCCGCCCTGGTCTGGAGCGATTCCGCGGGCACCGCCCACAGCAACGCTTGGACCTTCAGTGTGGTGGATCATGCCGTGTTGCCGCTCAACCTCTGGTCGGCGCCCGGCACCGGCAGCAACCCGGGCTATCGCATGAAGATCTTCCAGGCGAACTCCACCAACATCAACAACGGTTGGAGGAACACCATCCAGATGGCCAACCAGGCCTTGGAAGGCTTCTATGCCATCAACCTCGCCGACACGAGCCTGATGACAAACAACGGTTACATTTGGATGGAAGGGACGGACGCGGTGGTTAACTTTGCCCAGAACAACACCGGGTTCCTCGGTTCGGCCGGTAACTTCAACGCGTCGGACGCCGCCTTCCCGGGCTTGCCCGGGCCGGACGTTTACAACCAAACCGGCTCCACCACGCCGATGGACAATGTCGCCGCGGAATTCAAGACCTACCTGGAGTTCCCGACCGCCGGGGTGTATTACATGGCCGTCAGCAGCGACGACGGCTTCCGTCTGACCTGCGCGGAGTCCCAAACCCGCAAGAGCATGCTCTCCGTGGTCGCGCCCGCTAACTTGGCGGGAAACCTGCCGGCTATGGCCAGCATGAATGGGTACGACGGAGTCGCCTTTGGCGCGCCGTTGCCCACGACGCCTATCGTGGCACAGGCTGTGAAAGCCGATCCCTTGATCGGAACGGATGGCAGTACTCCGCTGAATAATGCCGCTGCCATGGCGGGCAAGATCGCCATCATCCAGCGCGGAACCTACACGTTCGTTACCAAGTGCCAGTTGGCTGAACAAGCAGGTGCGGTGGCAGTGATCATCGTAAACACCGCCGCCAACGCTGCTACCGATCCGGGCATCATGGGCGGCTCGGGCGTGATCAACATCCCGTGTCTGTTCGTGAAGTACGGCGACGGCATGAACCTCATCAACGCTGCCACCACTGGCGCCGACAGCCCGGTAATCCTGAGCATCGGCGACGACGCGAGCGTCAAGCTCGGCGAAGCGAACTACGGCAAGGGCGCCTCGGACGTGGGCTTCGCGTTCACCGTGCCCCAAGCCGGCGTTTATCCGTTCCGTCTCGCTTGGGAAAACGGCGGCGGCGACGCCAACTGCGAGTGGTTCACCTATAACATGGCCACAGGCGAGCGGACGCTCGTGAACGATGTCGCCAACGGCGGCCTCAAGGCCTTCATCACACGCGCTCCCGTGGCCCCGACGCTGAGCGTGGGCAAGGACGGTGGCGTTTGGAAGATCAGCTACACGGGCGTTCTCCGCGCCGCCAATACAGTCAACGGCGCCTACGAGATTGTGCCCGGAGCTTCCAGCCCCTACACGATCCCGACCGGTGACGCGGCGGCCAAGTTCTATCGAGCCGCCAGCAACTAACCGAGTTCAGGCCCCGAACTGAATCCACACGAGACCGGACGCAAGTCCGGTCTCTTTTCTTTTGGCTCGTGGCGGATTTCCGGAAACAGTCTTGGCCAGTCCACCCCCGGAGAGGTGGGACACGAATAGCTCCGGGTGCCAACGCGGAGGACAGCTTCTTGCGGTGTTCAAATCTTGCCCGGACACATTTCCCGTGGCGCTGCGTCCCATCAATTCCATCCTGCGTTTACACAGCCAATCCGCGACTGATCGCGAGTGCCGACATAACCAAGGATCGCAGCGGGGATTTCCTGAAACAATTCGTCCTGCGCTTGGGTATTATTCTGACAAGCAGCCGCCGGATGGGCGACTGTTGGCGCATTGACTTGAGAACGACAACCTGATGCTCGATATGAAATTGACCGCAGTGCTCTGGCTCGCAACCTCCATCGCTACCCTCGCCGCGACCGAGGAACAACTCAGCAAGACCTTCCCCGTCCACCCGGGCGGGAAGGTCATCGTGGACGTGGACTTCGGGGAGATTGACGTGGCGACCCACACCGCCAGCGAAGTCGCGGTGGACGTCTGGCGCAAGGTCACGCGGAGCAAGCCAGCGGACGAAGAGGCCTTCCTCAAGGACTGCCCCGTCACCTTCACCCAAGACGGCAACACGGTGACCATTCGGTCCCACCGCAAAACCAAGACACAGTGGACCTGGGGGTTCAACAACCGGACCGAAGGCAAATACACCTTGCGCGTCCCAGAGCAGTTCACTGCCCATCTCAACACCGCGGGCGGCGGCATTTTCGTGAAAGACCTGACCGGAGAAGTCTTCGCCGGCACGAGCGGAGGTGGATTGCGCTTTGCCCGGATTCGCGGTCCACTGACTGGGAACACCTCCGGTGGTGGCATTGACGTGAGCGATTGCGAGGGAAAGATCAAGATCGAGACCAGCGGCGGGGGAATCAGTGTGAGTGGCGGGGGCGGTTCGCTTGAAGGTGAAACCTCCGGCGGCGGAGTCAGCGTGAAGAATTTCGCCGGCCCGGCGCGCGTCGGCACGAGCGGCGGCGGCATTACCCTGGTGAACATTGCCGGAAGAGTGGAGGGCCACACCTCGGGCGGTCCGGTGAACGTCACGTTGCCGTCGCCCGTCCCCGGGCCGGTGAGACTTTCGACTTCCGGCGGTGCTGTTACCGTGCGTGCCGCAGAAGCCGCCGCCTTCCAACTGGATGCCGAGACGTCGGGAGGCAACGTCCGTTGCGATCTGCCGATCAAACTTGAGGGCAAGAAAGAACAGGGCCGGATGAAGGGGGCAGTCAATGATGGCGAGACGCTGGTCCACCTGCGTTCCAGCGGCGGCGGCATCCACGTGAAGCGACTGTAGCCAGAGCCGCCCATGCGAGTGATCTCAGATGCATCTACTGAAGGACATCAGGAGTCAGCCACTCCGTGACCAGACGGAGCGAGCGCTCGGTTTTCGCGAACCAGCCAAGCCCTCGGCGTGGTGGAAGTGCCTGGGTCTGAAGTTTGCGAGGGCGCAGCACCTGAATGGTGTTTGACGGGCTCAAGCACCCTCCCGTCCATTCCCTCCAAACTCGACTTTTTCGCCGCCGTGGAAGGGGCGCTGTCAGTGCGGTTGCAATCACAAGACTCACGAAACTTGAACTTGCGTAATTTAGGTGGACAACTAAGCTTGAAGCACTTGCGGCGGGGTAGCCAAGTGGTAAGGCAGAGCTCTGCAAAAGCTTCATTCGTCGGTTCGATTCCGACCTCCGCCTCCAATTCTAAACAACGTTTGGAAAAGGAGTTACAAATCTCACAGCCCTCAAGTGCCAGCAAAAGTGCCAGCAGATTTGTGACTCGGAATTACTCAACAACAACTCCGCGATCACCCCGGCACGACTTGCTGAAACGCAATTGGCCGTGCGTTTGGTGTCATTGAGACACCTGCCCTTCGTCCTCGCTTGGCAGGCTCGAACAAAAAATTCGAGCCATGAAAAACCGATTCCGCCTCTACCGCCGCAAGAAGGGCGGCATGTTCTACGCCCACAACTCCGAGACTGGAAAACAGGAGAGCCTCGGGACGAAAGACCGCGCCGAAGCGACCACTCTGCTCAATGCCCGCAACGAATCGTTTCGCCAGCCTCAACTCAATCTTCACATTGCCAAAGCCTACCTGGCGGGGACGGATTCCGGCGTCTCCACGCGGACCTGGCAGGACGCCCTGAACGCGATCATTGAAAACAAGGAGGGTTCGACCAAAGACCGCTGGGTTCGGGCGGCAAAGGAGTCGGCGCTCGACCTGATTCGCGGGAAGGTCATCCTTGAAACCCAAGCCGAGCAACTGCTCGCCTGCCTCAAGGCTGGCACGGTCAGCACCAACGTCCACTTGCGCAAGCTCCACAACTTTTGCCTCGCGATGAACTGGCTGCCGTGGCCGATCATTCCGAAGCGACTCTGGCCGGAAGTCCGCTTTCAACCCAAACGCGCCATCACGCTGGAGGAACATCAGCGGATCATTGAGCGCGAGAAGAACCCCGAGCGACAGAGTTTCTACGAACTCTGCTGGCATCTGGGCGGCTCGCAAACGGACATCGCCAACCTCAAGGCCGAGGACATTGACTGGCCCAACCGGACCATCGCCTACAACCGGCAGAAGACCGGCAGCCTGGCAATGATCCACTTTGGAGACGAAATCGAAGCGGTTCTCCGCCGGCTGCCGGTAGTTGGGCCGCTGTTCCCCTATTTGCATACCGTCCGTTGCGGCGATCGGGCGACAGAGTTTAAGCAACGATGCGAAGGGCTGGGCATCAAAGGAGTGTCCCTGCATTCTTACAGAT
>CAZJTM010000022.1:0-25664 GCA_964548925.1 uncultured Verrucomicrobiota bacterium
CAGCGCGAACGGCACTTGCCCGCTGGGCAACACCCCGGCGCAACGCGGTCGCCGTTAACCCATCGGCGTGGCTGACGCCGCTGAAAACCGCGGCGTCAGCCGCCCGGCAACAATCTCCTCTCGAGGTGAGTCATGCCCCAAACCATCACCATCAATCCCGTCACCCGCATCGAGGGGCACCTGGGCATCCGGGTGGACGTGAACGGCGGCGTGGTGACCGCCGCTTACTCCTCGGGCGAGTCGTATCGCGGTTTTGAGCAGATTCTGGTGAACCGCGATCCGCTGGACGCCCAGCTCATCACGCAGCGGATTTGCGGCGTGTGCCCCATCGAGCACGGGGTGGCGTCGAATCTCGCTCAGGAGATGGCTTTCGGCGTGCAACCGCCGGACAACGGCCGTTTGCTGCGGAACATCATTGCCGCGGCGAACTTCATTCAGTCGCACATCCTGCACTTCTACACGCTGTCGGCGGTGGACTTCATTGATGTGACGGCGGTGCTCAACTACCAGGGCACGGATGCCGGCTTGAATTATCTCAAGACCTGGGTGCAAAACGAACTGGCGCGGGTGGACTACTTCCCGGCCGCGCCGCTGTTGCCGCGCTTCAACGGCGATTACCTTACGGACGCGGGCATCAACCTCGGCGCGTTGCGGCACTATTTGACGGCGTTCGAAATGCGGGCTGAAGCGTCGCGCATGGGCGCGCTGTTCGGTGGCAAGATTCCGCACGCGGCGACGCTGTTCCCGGGCGGCGTGTCGCAACCGGCACGCATCGAACACATCGTCGAGGCCAAGAAAATCATCCGCCGGTTGCGGCATTTCACGGAAACCGCCTATGTGCCGGACGTCATCGCGGTGGCGCAGGCCAAACCGGATTATTTCACCATCGGACGCGGCTGCGGAAATTTTCTGGCGTTCGGCGCGTTCCACGAGACCAACGACGGGTCGCAGAAACTTTTCCCATCCGGCGTTCTGTTGGGCGACACGTTGCAGGACGTGAACCAGAGCCTGATCGCCGAGTATGTGGCACAATCGTATTTCTCTTCGCCCAGCGGCCTGCATCCCTCGGCGGGCGAAACCACGCCGCTGGCGCACAAGCCGGACGCGTATTCGTGGCTGAAGGCGCCGCGTTACAACGGGCAGGTCATGGAAGTCGGTCCGCTGGCGCGTGTGCTGGTGGCGTATCGCCGGAATCATCCCGTGATCAAGCCGCTGGTGGACACCGCACTGGCGAAGCTGGGCCGGCCTCTCAGCGATTTGGTCTCAGTGATGGGCCGGCATCTGGCGCGGGCGCTCGAATGTCAGGTGTTGGTGGCCCGCACCGAGGAATGGATTGACGCCATCACACCGGACGGGCCGACGATGAGCCGGTTCACCAAACCGGCCAACGCCGCCGGTTACGGTCTGACCGAGGCGGCGCGGGGCGCGTTGGGACACTGGTTGCAGATCACCAATGGCACGGTTTCTCGTTATCAGTGCGTCGTGCCAACCACGTGGAATTGCTCGCCGCGCGACGACGCCGGCCAGCCGGGCGCGCTGGAACAGGCTTTGGTGGGCACGCCCATCGCCGACCCGGCGCATCCCATTGAAGCCGTGCGCGTGGTGCGGTCGTTTGACCCGTGCGTTTCCTGCGCGGTGCATTGAACCAGCGAGGCGAGAGTGAATTCTTTAACCCGCAAATTTCACAAGCGATGCGGCGTGCAAATTGTAGCGCAGACTTCCGAGTCTGCTGTATCGCAGGTTTCCAAACCTGCGTCCTGCCGGAACAGCCACGCGCTGCCGATTTGGAAATCGGCGATACAGCAGGTTGGGAAACCGGCGCTACGGCCGCGGCGGCGTTTCCGGACACAAAGTTTGTGAAAATTCAATTCAACCTCTGAGATTGCCATGACCACGATGAATCAACCCGTGACACGCCGCGCGTTTCTGCAAACGGCCGGCCGGTTGGCAGCCCTGCTCGGCTTCGGTGCCAGCGCCGTGCCCCGCATCGCATCCGCCCTGGACGAACTTTACACCGGCCACGCGCCGGTGTTGTGGTTGCAGGGCGCGGATTGCACTGGCTGTTCGGTGTCGCTGCTCAACAGCTATCCGCCGATGCCGCTGCCGCTGTTGACCAAGCACATTTCCCTCAAGTTCCATCAGACGCTCTCCACGACCCAGGGCGCGCAGGCCGCGCAGGTGGTCAATGACTGCATCACCCGCGGCGGCTATGTGCTCGTGGTGGAAGGCTCGATTCCGCTGGGCATCCCGGAAGCTTGCTCGTTTGCGGGCGAGAACTTCGCAGACCTGATGGACCGCGCCATCCCGCCCGCGACCGCCGCGCTGGCGGTGGGCGCGTGCGCCAGTTTTGGCGGCATTCTATCAGCGGCACCCAACCCCATCGGCGCGGTGGGCGTGAAAGACTTTCTCACGCAACGCGGCTTGAGCAAAACACTGGTCAACGTGCCCGGTTGTCCGCCGCATCCGGACTGGATGGTCGGCACGATTGTGCATCTGCTGAAGTTCGGTCTGCCGGAACTGGACGCGAACCTGCGGCCGAAGAAGTTTTTCGGCGCGACGGTGCATTCGCGGTGTCCGCTTTTCCAAACCAGCCAGGCCGCGTTTCCCGGCGATGCGGGCTGCATGAAAAACCTGGGCTGCCGCGGGCAGGTCACCTACGGCGATTGCCCCATGCGCCGCTGGAACGGGCGCGCGAACGACTGCACGGCCAGCCAGGGCTCCTGCATCGGCTGCACCAGTCCCACTTTTGCCAAGGACGGCGCGTTCTTCACGCTTTGAACCGGAGGACAATCATGAACATCAGCCAGACCAGGCTCTCGCGGTGGTTCGCGGTAATAAGTTTGTTTGTCGCCCTCGGCCATGCCGTCGCGGCAGTGGAAGTGCATTCCTTGACGAACGCCGACGGCAGCCTGCCGATGGGCAGCGTGGGCGGCGTGAACTCCGACGGCTCGGCCATCGCCGGCAGTCGTTGGGCGCTGGACGATTACCTTCCTGAAGCCTTTCGCTGGGTTGCCGGATCAAACGTCGTCGAGATCACGCCCGGCAGCGTGTCCTCGAACCTCACGGCCTACGCCTCGACGGGTTGGGGCATTTCGGATGATCGCCGGGTGATTGTGGGCTGGAAGCATGAAGGTCAGCCCGGCGCGTTTTGCTGGGTCAACGGCGTGGCGGTGAATCTGACTGCCACACGCGGCAGCATGGCGCTGGGCGTCTCGCGCGACGGCACGATGGCCGTCGGGCGCAATCCCACCACCATCGCCGCCACGAGCATTCAAGCGGTGACCTGGTCCACTGCCACAGGCAGCCAAACTGTGCTGCCGGATTTGGCGGGCGGCGCGACGCTCGCATCCGCCCAGGCCATTTCCGCCGACAAAGGCACCATCGTCGGTTGGGGCACGGACGCGGACGGACGCAAAGCCACGCGCTGGGTGGGGGGCGCGGTGACTTCGTTGGGCGATTTGCCGGGTGGCAAAGTGTTTTCCGAAGCGGTGGCGGTGTCCGCCAACGGCAGCGTGATCGTGGGCCGGAGTTGGTCATCCAACGGCAGCGAGGCGTTTCGCTCGACGGCGACAAGCGGGATGCAGTCCCTGGGTGATTTGCCGGGGGGCTGTCATCAGTCCGAGGCCACGGGCGTTTCCGACGACGGCCAAATCATCGTGGGCACGGCGGAGAGCGACCTGGGCACGGAAGTGTTTGTGTGGAACGCGACCAACGGCCTGCGCAGCTTGCGCACATTGATGAAGGTGGCCGGGCAGGACCTCAGCGGTTGGAACTTCAGCGGCACGCGCCCGGTGCTCTCCGGCGACGGCAACGTGCTTGCGGGCGAAGCGGTGGACCCGGAAATGAACTTCGTCCTGTTCCGCGTCAGCGGCGTGCGCGAGTTGACAAACTGTCTGGTCCGCACCGTCATGGCGTGGCGCGTGGAAGGCAACGACATGGTGCTGCGATTTCCGACCGAGCCGGGGTTGCGGTATCAGGTGGAAGCCGCAGCAGGTTTGGCCGACGCACCGTGGCAACCGGCCGGCAGCACCGTCATTGGCACCGGCGCGGAAGCGGAAATCCGTTGCGCGAAGCCGGCGCTTGCTGACACCCAATTCTACCGCTTGATCGTCACGAACAGTAACTAGACTGCGCTTTCATCCATGGGCGTCCGCATAAAAACGCAAACGTGGGCATGGCTGTTGGTTGTCGCTGGCGTCGTGGCCTCGACAGGATGGTGGGGGGCGAATCGGTTGCGGCTGACCTTGGAGGAATCGCTACGAGCCGAACTGGAAACAACGCTGGGCGCCAATGCCACGGCGATTGAAATCTGGATCGCCAATCAGGCGCGACTGGCCACGAGCCTGGCTTCGGAGCCAACGCTGCGCAGCCAGGCGCTGAGTTTATTGAATGCCGGTGCCGGCGGCTCCCTGGCCGAACGCAGCGAGACGCGACCAAACAGCGACGACTTTGCCCACTACCTGCAGACCCGGTTGACGGCAATTGGCTGCGATGGGATCCTGGTCAACTCAAACCTGGTCGTGACAGCCGCCTCAGGCCGGGGCCGGGGCCGGGTCGGCAAACCGGTTTTGGACGAGCATCAGTCGAAATTCGCAGAGCTGTTCGCCACCGGCCAGCCGGTGTTGATCATCCCGTTTCGGCCTCCGGCGACGGCACGGTTCGGCCAGGGCGCACCAAAGTTCGGCAAAGAGGGTGGGAACCGCGGCGCCGGACGAGGACGTCCCCAATGGGCAGGCGGCGGCCCCCCCGCATGGGCCGGGGGCGGACCCAGCGCGGATTTGATGCTGATGCAGATTGCCGCGCCAATTCGCGACGACGCGGGGGTGGTGCGGGGAGCGTTGGCGTTGGTGGTGGATCCGGAACGCGAGTTCACACGAGTGCTTTCCGCGACCCGCGTGGGTCAATCGGGTGAAAGCTACGCGTTCGATCAGAACGGAGTCATGATTTCCCGCAGCCGCTTCGAGGAACAACTCAAGCAACTCGGGCGGCTCAGCAACCAACCGGGCGTCTCCTCCGCGCTTACCTTGCGGCTCAGCGATCCGAGGCGGAGTGGGGCGCCGGAGGATTCCCGCACTGCGGTTGCCGAGCCGTCGTTGATTCCGCTGGTAGCCGCCGCGGTGGCGGGCAGCGCGGGCGTGAACGTGTCGCCATCACGAGACTACCGGGGTGTGCCCGTGGTGGGGGCGTGGCGGTGGTTGGATGAGTACGGTTTTGGTCTGGTGACGCAGCAAGACGCCGTCGAGGCTTACCAACCGCTGCGGATTATCCGGCGCTTGTTTCTGATGCTCGTGGGCTTGCTGGTGCTGACGGCGGTGGGACTACTCATCGTATCCCATGCTCACGTCCTGCTTCGGCATCGTTTGACCGAAGCAGAGCTGCAGGCGCGGGAACTGGGCCAGTATCGGTTGGAGGAAAAAATTGGAGAAGGCGGCATGGGGGTGGTTTACCGCGCGCGGCACGCGCTGCTGCGCCGCGCCACCGCGATCAAGCTGCTCCTGCCGGATCGGGCCAGTCCTGAAGCCATTCAACAATTCGAGCGCGAGGTGCAACTGACCAGTCAGCTTACGCATCCCAACACCATTCAAATCTTCGACTACGGTTACACAGTAGATGGCCTCTTCTACTACGTGATGGAGTACCTGGAAGGTTTGAATCTGGCACAGTTGGTCAGCCGATTTGGGCCGCAACCCGAGGGCCGGGTCATCCACCTGCTCACGCAGGTGTGCGGGGCATTACAGGAAGCTCACGAGAAGGGCGTGGTGCATCGTGATATCAAACCGGCAAACATTGTTGTCGGCGTTCGTGGCGGCTTTCCCGACAGCGTCAAGGTGCTCGATTTCGGTCTGGTGCGTGAGTATCGCCTGCCAATCACACCGCCCAACGGTCCGCTGGACGATCGCCCCGTCGGAACACCCTTCTTCATGTCACCGGAAGCCCTCAACCACCCGGGCTCGGTGGATCCCCGGAGTGACATCTACTCGCTCGGGGCGCTGGGGTATTACCTTGTCACCGGTCACCACGTTTTTGAGGACACCTCGGTTGCCGAGGTGTTGCGGCGTCACAAGGAGGACACGCCACAACCACCCCGGCTGCGGGCTGTGAATCCCATCACACCCGAGTTTGAAGCCAGCCTGCTCCGGTGTCTGGAAAAAGCCCCTGCCAAGCGTCCGCAGTCGGTGGCCGAACTGCGCCACCTGCTCGCAACCAGCCCCCGCGCCAATGAGTGGAGCGTGGAGCAACGCACCCTCTGGTGGGAACAATTCCACGCAATGCCGCAGCCCCCCGCGGGCCGCACGGAGAAACCAACCGCAGGCATGTTGACCGCCACGCTCCGGCTGGAGTTCCCGGCGCATCGCGTTCGCCAGATGCGTCCGGGTGAACATCCCATGCCCAACCGAACGGCTCAGATTGCCTGCCCACCTCAACCACTTTAGAATCTCACCATGACCGCCAATAAACCCACGCTCCAGCTCCGCGCCTTCACGTCCGTTCTGATCGCCACAGCCTTTCTTGCCCTCGGCGTGAGCGGCACGATTCTGTTTCTCTCGCCGCCCGGACGGGTCGCCAACTGGAGCGATTGGCGGATGCTCGGGCTCACCAAACATGATTGGACCGGGTTGCACGTGTGGTTCAGCGTGGTGTTCATCGTGGCGGCGATTCTGCACCTGGTATTCAACTTCCGCCCGCTCCTGAATTACTTCCGCGACCGGCTCACGCGGCAGCTTGGCTTGCGGCGCGAGTGGATCGTAGCCGTCGCGCTGTGCGGCGTGGTGTTTGCCGGGGTGCGGGCCGATTTGCCCCCGTTCTCGTCGTTCCTTGATTTCAACGAGCGGATCAAGCGGAGCTGGGAAGACCCGCGCGGGGCGGCGCCGATTCCACACGCGGAGCTGCTTACGTTAAAGGAGTTGGCAGAGAAAGCGGAAGTGCCGCTCGAAACGGCGCTGCAGCGATTAGCCGAGAAAGGGGTCAAAGGCGCATCCGCGGAGATGGTCATGTCCAAGGTGGCGGAACAGAACGATCTCTCGGCGCAACGGGTCTATGAGATCATGCAGGGAGTTTACCCGCAGACGCGGGGTGGCGGCGGACGTGGGTCCGGCGGCGGTGCGGGATCAAAAGCCGTCGTGGGCCAGGGCGGCGAATCAAGCCATCGTCCGGGCGGTGGGGGCGGTGGCGGAGGTTGGGGTGGTGGCGGCGGACCGGGCCGGATGACGCTGACGGAGTTTTGCACATCGCGGAAGATTGACGTGAAGGAAGCTCAGGCGCGGTTGGAGGCCAAGGGGATCAAGCTTGTGCCGGGCCGGACGCTACGCGAGATCGCCGTGGACAACGGCTACGAACGGCCTTATGAAATCATGGACATCATCGAAGGAAAGACGAAATGAAACACATGCTGGTCTGGTTCGCCTGCGGCGTCATGGCGGCAAATCTCAGTGGAGCGGAAACCGAAAAGGCGGCGGCCGGTTCACCGGCGGTCGAAGTGCCAGAGACTGCGTTGAAGCAGCGTGCGGCAGCCATCGCGAAAGAAGCCTTCTCCGAGTTGAGCTCGAACCTCTTGGCGGCCATCACGCGCTCAGGCCTGAACGACGCCCTGCCGTATTGTTCGGACAAGGCGATTCCCATCACCAAGGCCGTGGCCGCGAGGAACGGCGTGGGTTTGAGCCGCATCACGCACAAGGCGCGTAACCCGGCCAACAAGGCTGTCGAGGCGGAGTTGGCCGTGATCCGGCAATTCCAGGCCGACGTCGCCGCCCAGCGGTCGCCCACCCCATTAGTTCGAACCAACGCCAGCCAGGCGGCCGTTGTTTATGTGCCGATTGTGATCTCGAACCCACTGTGCCTGATGTGTCATGGCAAGCCGGGATCTGAAGTCTCCGCAGAACTTCAAGCGACCCTCCGCCGACTGTATCCCGACGATCAGGCGACCGGTTTTGCGCTGGGCGATTTGCGCGGCGCGTGGCGGGTGGAGTTTCAAGCTACGAGCCCGGCAGCACCGGAGTAAATGCCCCAGCTTTCCGCGTCACACCGAGATTTGCGCTTGAAACCCGCAGCTTGAGCGGCGCAGGTTCGCATCATGGCAACTGTCAATTTCACCGGCCTCGATATCCTGATCCTGGAAGACGATCTCATGCTCCGCAAGCGGGTGGCCGCGGCGTTGGAAGGGCTGGGCGCGGACGTTCACGCCGTGGCCGGCTTGCAGGCGGCGCGGCAGCTCCTTGGCGAAATGGAGTTTGACCTCGCCTTGCTGGACGTGAATCTGCCCGACGGCTTGGGCACTGATCTACTCCGGGAGCAGCGATTTCCGTCAGACACAGTCGTCGTCATCATGACCGCGCAGGGCGCGGTGAGCGGCGCGGTCGAAGCCATGCGGCTGGGCGCGGCGGACTACCTGGTCAAGCCTTTCGAGACCGATGAACTGCCCCTGGTTCTGGAGCGGGCGCGGCGTTCACGGCAGACCGCGCGCGCGGAGGAGCATCGCCGCAGCGACGCGGCGCAGGAGGGTTTCTTCTTTGGGTCGGCCCTGGCCGGGTTGAAAGCGCAACTCGACAAGATTCTCGCAGCGGATCAACACCTGCGAGGGACGTTGCCGCCCGTTTTGATTCAGGGGGAAACCGGCACGGGCAAAACAGCCATCGCGCGCTGGCTGCATCAACACGGCCCGCGCGGCGGGCGCGAGTTGGTGGAGGTCAACTGTTCCGCGCTGCCCGAGACACTGGCGGAATCAGAGTTGTTCGGGCACGAGCGCGGAGCGTTCACCGATGCGCGCACGGCGCGGATGGGACTGTTCGAGGCGGCCAACGGCGGCACGCTGTTCCTGGACGAGTTGCCCACGCTGGCGTCGGCTTTGCAGGCGAAAGTGCTCACGGCCATTGAGGACGGCAAGATCCGGCGCGTGGGCGGGAACAAACCGATTCCCGTGGACGTGCGAATCATCGCGGCGACCCAGCGCGACCTCAAGGAACTCGTCGCTGCAGGGCAGATGCGCGAGGACCTCTATCACCGGCTGGACTTGTATCGCGTGGTAATCCCGCCACTTCGGGAGCGGGGTGATGACATCGTCAAGTTGGCGGAGTTTTTTCTGCGCGGCCTGTGCCGAAAGTATCGCCAATCGCTCAAACGGATTTCCACAACCGGCCAGCAGCGCTTGCTGGCCTATCATTGGCCGGGTAACGTGCGCGAACTGGCGCACGAACTGGAACGGGCCCTGGTTTTCGAGGAAAGCGAGGAACTGGGCTTTGCGCACCTGCCCGGCAGCCTCGTCGCCGCGCCCGCGGGCGAACTAACGGGCGGAAGACCCGATTGGCTTGCGCCCGGTTTCCGGCTCCCCGAGCAGGGCTTCGCGTTGGAGGAAGCCATCAACCGCTTCATGCACCTGGCTTTGGCCCAAACTGACGGTAACGTGTCCGCCGCCGCGCGGTTGCTGGGCGTGCCACGCGATTTCGTGCGCTACCGTTTGGGACAGAAGAACCGCAAACCGGATGGGAACTGAATCCCAATGCGCTCCACCGCTGACATCGAAAACTGGGAACGAATTCCCAACTTAACAGACGCCAGGCGTGCGGAATTTTCTCCAAAGAGCGACGAAACCCTTGTTTTTCAGCCACTTCGAAGCATCGCGGCCAGTTCGGCACGCCGCGTGCAAAGAGAGTTAGCCAGACGGGCAGAGGAATGAATCCCCGGCCCACACGAGAACGAAAGACAGAAAGCACAGACGTATGAAGAGAATCATCAACTTCCTCGCGGCAGTCAGCGTGATCGGCGCAGTCACTCAGTTGTTCGCCCAAGGCGGACCGGGCGCTGGTGGCGGCTCCAACGACTACGACTGGAATCACTCCTACAGCAACTACTACGCGTGGGGCACCAACCTCGCGAAGCTCCAAAACGAGTCTGCCCCCAAGGCGTATAGCAATCAGTTCGCCCACGCGTACGCCGGGCAGGCGGCAGCCGGTGGCGGGGGGCAGGTGCAAAGCCGGTTCGGCCAGAAGGAGCTGCCCACGGATGTGGCGGCCATCGTGCAGCAGTTTCAGCAGGACCGCACCAAGCTTATGAACCAGCTCAAGAATTGCTCCGACGAACAGCGCAAGCTGGTCCTCCAAGAAATGGAGCAGCTCAGGACCCAGTTGCGGGAACAAGTCGCCAAACTGCGTGACGAATGCCAACAACAAGCCGAACAAATGCGGAATCGCTTTGGCAATCAGGAATACAACAAGCGAACCCAGGCCGGCGCCGGCGGCGAGGGTTCTGGCAGGGATCGCTAGCGATTGAATTCCGACCGGACGAGGCGTTCGCGCCGAACATCACCAGGCGGCAGTTGTATGGCCGCCTGGTGAATTTGCACCTTGAGAAAGCGATTCAAATCAGTGCGACGATGGATATCCGGCGGAGTTGGGGGACTCGTGGTCTGCGCGATTTGTGCCCTGGCTGCCGCACAAACCGAAACTGCCGAACTGCCATTTAGCGAAGACGATTTCAGGATTCCCATGTGGAACACGGCCTTTGAAGTGCGCGGCGGGTTGGGCTACAAGGACAACGTCACACTCAGCCCGAACGAGGCCGCAGAGGCCAGTGGATTCTGGCTGTCCCGGGCGGAAGCCATGATCTTCCGGCTTCCGTCGCAGGGCTGGCAATTCAACTTTTTTGCGACCGCGGATGACGTGCGTTACTTCGATGCCGAGAGCGTGGACAGCGAGCAAGTCGTCATGGCCGTAGCGCAGTTGAACAAGGACTTTGGGCACGGTTGGAAATCCACTTTGGGCCTCAACTACCTGTACCAGAATCAGGTCTTCGACATGTCTGCCACCTACACCAACGGCGGCAGCATCGGCTTGGTACAGGGTCACATGCTCTCGCCGCGCCTGAGTGGGCGGAAGAACATGGGGCCGGGCTGGGTCGAACTCGGCTTGTCGGGCACGCGCCAGATCCTGGCCGAACCGCTCGATAGCTATTGGCAGACCGGGCCTCGTCTCGCGGCAGGTTGGAACTACGGTCGAGGTTCGGAAGTTTCCCTGGCCTACAACTGGGTGCTTCTTGATTACGATTCACGCGAGCAGTCGGACCTGGCGGGGATGCCGCTGACGAACACCATGCTGGAGCTTCAGACTCACGCCGTGGAGTTGGCCTGGACTCATGTGTTCGACGAAGAGCGTCATTGGCAGACGACCACCCGCCTCGGTTTCGAAAGCACCCATGACAACGGCTCGGGTTATTACGACTACGCGCTCTATCGCGCTTTTGAACAGGTGCGCTATCGCGCCGCCACCTGGGATCTCACCGCTCAGGTTGGCGCAGGTTTCTATGACTATGCTCATCAAACGGTCAGTGCCACGGACCTGTCGCCACGCCAACGGTGGGTCATCACCGTCGCGGTGCGTGCCGAGAAGAAGCTCACGAAGCATCTCAAAGTCTTCGCCAGTTACGCACTCGACGACTCGATTTCGGACCTGGAGTTTGACGATTACGTGGCACACAGTGTGATGGGCGGCTTGGGGATCGAGTTTTGAACCCCGCATGGGTGCGAAACGCTCAAAGCCAAGTGGAGAGACCGGACGCGGTCCAACCCTCGACCGCGTGGCGACCTCACGGGTCACCGCTGTTTCCGCGCTGGTCGCTGCTCTGGCGATTCTGGCCGGGATGGCAGCCGCCGGGGCAATCCATCTTCGCCGGCATTTGCGCGAACACCTGGTGCAGCGGGATGGGGAAATCCTCTACGCCGTGGCGCTGGCTCGGCAATACGCCAATGGCGCGGGCGAGGCGCTCTCCAAACGCATGGGTAATCCGGCGGATCAACTCGCCCTGGCCTTGGACATCTCGCAGCTCCGCGAAGACACGCTGGCGGTGCGATTGTTCGATGTCGAGGGCCGCTTCGTGACCGCGTTCCCGCCCAACGTGATTGAGACGAATCTCAACCAGGAGCTTCTGCCTTCCTTGCAGCGGCTGCAGCCGGTCAGTGTGTTCCATGAGCATGCGCGGTTGACACACTACTTCTGGCTCGATCCGACCCAAACAACGAACACCAAGCCCTCGATGTTGCTCGAGGTGAACATTCCCCTCCATGCCAAGAACGACAGCCGTCTCCTTGGCGCCGCGCAGCTCCTGCTGGATGGCCATGCGTTGGCGCGTGAGTACGCCACGGTAGATGAACATCTCTGGTGGCTGGCGCTGGTGTTTTACGTGGTCGGAGCGACGCTGCTCGCCGCAGTGCTCATTTGGGCGTATCGGCGCTTGCGCAGAGCCCACGCGCTGGTCGAGGAGCGCACGGCCCGCTTGATCCGCGCGAATCACGAACTGGCACTCGCAGCGAAGACCAATGCCGTCGGCGCGGTCACGGCGCACCTGATCCATGGCTTGAGCAATCCGCTGGCGAATCTCCAGGATTTGATCACGACCCACAGCGGGCGGACCGCCGAGAGCGATTGGCAGGATGCCGCCGCCGCCACCCGCCGCATGCAGCAACTCGTGCAGGAGGTCGTGCGCGTGCTGGGCGAAACACGCGCGGGCGATCAGTACGAACTGACCCTGGCCGAACTGGTGGATGTGCTGAACGGCAAGCTGCACCCTGCCGTGCGTGACAACGGCGTCAACCTGCTCACGGAAGTCAGCGCCGCCGGCAAGTTGTCCAACCACCACGCGAACCTCATCCTGCTCGTGCTCGAAAACCTGATTCACAACGCGCTCAAGGTCACGCCCCGGGCCGGGTGGGTGCGCGTCCGGTTCACGGCGGAGAACGGCCACGTGCGCTGTGAGGTGGCGGATCGCGGTCCGGGCATTGCGCCCGAGGTGCTGCCGCGTCTGTTCACCCCCTGCCGCTCGACGCAAGGCGGAAGCGGGCTGGGGTTGGCCATCAGCCAGCAACTGGCGCAGCAACTGGACGCCAAGATCGAGCTGCAGGCCAACACCAGCCAGGGCTGTGTTTTCGCGCTCACCTTGCCACGAACCGTCGTCGTGCAGGCGGAGGCCGGGCAGTCAACAAACTCGTTCTAACCACATCGTCGCATGACCATGAACAGGAAAGCCCATCGTCGCTCCACGCTTCAACTTTTGCTGCGGGTCGTTGCTGTGCTCGCTGTTGGCGCGGGGAATGTGTTAGCCGTAACTCTCCCGCCGGTCTGGCGCTGGTCCAATCCGCTGCCGCATGGCGCGAACATTGTGGACCAGACCACCGTCGGGCCGGTTTCCGTGCAGGTGGGCGAGCGCGGGCAGGTGTTCACGAGCGACGACTGGGGGCTCTGGTGGCCGCGGGACAGCCACAGCCCGGCAGCGTTGCGCGGCGCGACGTTCTTCGGCGGGCGTTTGGTTGTGACCGGCGAGGCCGGGACAGTCCTGTTCGCCGACCGGTTCGACCAGTTTTACCTCCTGGAGCTGGGGACGTCTGACTGGCTGGAAAGCGTGGCGGCCTCACCGATCCTGGTGGTGGCCGTGGGCGACAACGCGGCGATTTACACCAGCACGAATGCGGTGGTGTGGCATCGGGTGGGCGGTTTGGGGTTCAGCAATTGGCTCCGCAGCGTCGCGTACGGCGACGGCACATTTGTCGCGGTCGGGGAAGGTGGGCTGATTGCCTCCAGCGTGAATGGCACGAGTTGGCCCCGGCGAACCAGCAACACGACCACCAATCTGAACCGGGTCACTTGGATGGGGGACCATTTCCTTGTCGCGGGGGACGGCGGCACGTTGCTGACGAGCGCCAACGGCACGCAATGGTCGAAACTCACCGCCGGCACCACAAACCACCTTTACGGGTTGGCGGGCACTACTGCTTCACGCGTCGCTGACGGCAATTTGGAGGTGCGTCTTTCCGAGAGCGGCGGCGCCTGGACCAGTCAACTCTCTGCCAGTCTGCCTTCGCCCGCCCCGGAGTGGACTTACTACTCGGCTTTGTACAACAGCAACTATTTCCTGTTGTCCGGTCGCACTGGGATGAACGTGGAGGGCGTGCGCACCAACGGCGGTGTTCGGTGGCGGACGGCGGCAGACTCCGTGCGCACCTGGCTTTGGTCCGTGACGCGAACGCCCTCGCACTATGTCGCCGTCGGCGATTACGGCACAATTCTGAGCAGCCCGAACGGGATTGATTGGGAACTGGAACTCGTGCCATCGTCGGCCACGAACGCCATCCTGCTCGGCGTGGGTGGCAGCTCCAACTTGCTGCTCGCCGTGGGCAGCCAAGGCACGATCCTCTGGGGCACGAACACTTTTGTGTGGCACCCGTTGCCCGCGCCAACCGTGAATGATTTGCAGGGCGTCTGCTTTGACGGACAGCAATTCATCCTCGCCGGCGGCAACGGCACAATCCTCACCAGTCCGAATGGCACGGGTTGGACGCTTCGCAGCACGCCCACGACGAAATTCCTGATGAGCGTTGCCTCGTTCCCGGGCGGATTGGTCGCAGTGGGCGACGATGGCGCGATCATCACAAGTGCAAACCAAGGCACGAACTGGACGCAGCGGACCTCGGGTACGACCAACTGGCTCAGCCAGGTGCGCTGGCTGAACGATCGGCTTGTAGCTGTTGGCGAGAACGGCACGATCCTCACCAGCTTCAATGGCACGCAATGGCGAACGAATGCCAGCGGCACACGGGCGTGGTTGAACGCGGTGGAGTATGTGGACGGCGCGTGGTTCGTTGTTGGCAACCAAGGCACGGTCTTGGGCAGCCCGGACACGACAAACTGGTATAGCTTCGGAACATTGACCAAGAAATCGCTTTACGGTGCGGCGCTGCACGCGGGGCAGTTGATCGCCGTCGGCACCGAAGGAGTCATTGTGCGCAGCCAGCTTGTGCCCGACCTCACACCGATTCGGATCGCCGGTTTTTCACGCACGTCGGGCATGAACGTGTTTCTGTTCAGCGGCACACCTGATCAGCGATTCACGCTGGAGTCCAGCACCAATCTGTCGCACTGGTCGGAGGAATCGCTGCTGGAGTTGTTGGACGGCACCGGGACGCTGCTCTGGGTGACCGAAACCGGAACGAATGCTCCGCCCGCGCAGTTCTATCGCACCCGCCTCAAGCCGTGACACGAGCAAGGGGTTTCAGAGGTCGGCAACCCGGTAAGACATTTGGACCTGGCGCTGGGAACTGTTTCCCACTGATCGAGACATCGGACCAGCGCGGTTGGGCGCAAGAGCCCAACGCGACTGATTTGTCCTCGTCGGCCGACAACGGTCCGCTCATGAAGTCCAGCAATTGCGTGATACTGGGATTGCCGCGGCACTGGCACACAGACTGCAAAGAACCCGCCGTGGCAATCGCTCGCGATGCCCAGACAAAACAACCGAACAACAGAACCAGAACTATGCAAACACTTCACCTCTTCACCACTCCCCTCCGCTGGAGTTCCTTGATCCTGGCCCTCCTCTTCCTGGCGCTGACTCCCCTCCGGGCTGCCGATGCGACCGTGGCTGTTGACGTCCAGTGCTCGCCCAGCACGGTCGTCCTGCATTCCGTTGCCACAGGCGATTGCCTGACCGTCCATACCGATTTGCGTTTCAGCAGCGTGGACCGCACCATGCCAGTTGAACTCAATGGCCTGGCCGCGTACTCGGTCTTCTCCGACAACCGCGGCAACTTGGTGGCGAAGTTCAACCTGACCGCGCTCCGGGAACTGCTCACGCTGCCTTCGACAACCCTCACGCTCACCGGCATGACCACGCAGGGTCAGGTCTTCTCCGGCGCTGACGTGGTCCGCGTGGTGAAGTAGCAGCGCACGCTTGAACGGCGTGTCCGTGGCACGACACGCCCAGTCCCAATACGGAGCCCCTCACGCGAGCGGCGCGGCAGCAGTTGCCACCGCTCTCGTTTCTGTTTTCGGTTTGCGCAATTCCACCGGCAGTTGGCTTAATTGCCTGCGCCCTGACGGTCCGAGTTCTGCTGGATTTGTTGGTGAACGAATGGCGCCACGGCACGCGGGCGCTGAAGCAATTGCTGATCATGAACGCTGGCCAAAACGATTCCGAAGTCCCGTCCCCACTGGGACAACATTCGCGCGCTTTTGAGGCAGCGATCTCCTTAAACCGCAACCTCCATGAACACCCTCGATTGCCGATCCGTTTCTCTTCTGACCACGTGCGCGATTGCATTCCTGTCCCTCGGCTCTTCCGCCCCCGCCCAGCCAAGTCCAGTAACTGGGCAACCGTTCCCACCGAGTGGGCGCGAGTTCCCAATTGGCGGGCTTGACCGGCTGGATCAACTGCCGGCCGGCCGCTTGCGCTCGCGGCTGGAGTCGTTGCCGTCTCCCGCCCAGGAGCGCGCCCTGCAATGGCTGCGGAGTTTTCACTTTACCGAGGCGGACTTGCCCTCGCTCCACGCGGATGCCGCCGGCGGCATTCTCTACGCGTGCGGCATGGCGGGCATCACACCTGTGCCGGAAGCCGAGCCGCCGCCGGTCGCCGAGGCGACGGTGCCGGTCAGTCCGTTCCCGGCCAGCCTGATCTTCCACAGCAAGCCCGGCGCGGCAAATGTGCTCTTCATCAACTTCTCCGGCGAAGCCGTCACCGGCACGCAATGGAACACCGAGCTGGCGCGCGACCCGATCCCCGCGGTGGCGTTCAGCGCGGACGCCGACCTGGACACTTTCAGCGACGCCGAGCAGGTGATGATCAAGCGCATCTGGCAGCGGATGGCCGAAGACTACGCGCCGTTCAACATTGACGTGACGACGGAGCGGCCGGCCACGTTCACCACCCGCACGGCAATGGCCTTAATCACCCGCCGAACCGACGCCAATGGCGCTCCAAACCCCTTCAACTCCGCGGGAGGTGTGGCTTACGTGAACGTCTTCGGGACGACTTCCTACGCCAAGTACCGCCCCGCGTGGATTTACCACGACAACCTCTACAACATCGAATCCTACATCGCCGAAGCGGCGTCGCATGAAGTCGGGCACAACATGGGCCTCAGCCACGACGGCAAGACGGACGGGACAGAATACTACGGCGGGCACGGCACCGACGAAATCTCGTGGGGGCCATTGATGGGCACGGGCTACAATCGCAACGTCAGCCAGTGGTCAAAAGGCGAATACTACCTGGCCAACAACACGCAGGACGATTTGGCGACCATCGCCGGAAAACTCACCTATCGCACCGACGATCACGGCAATACCGCCGGCACGGCCACCGCGCTGGTCTTGTCGGGCACGAACATTGTCTCCACCACGCCGGAAAACGACCCCGCCAGAACCAACACCGCCAACAAAGGAGTCTTGGAGCGCAATACGGACCTGGACGTCTTCTCGTTCGTGACCGGCAATGGCCCGGTCAACCTCACAGTCAATCCGTGGATCATGCCATCCGGCACGCGGGGCGGGAACTTGGACGTGCTGCTGGAACTCTACAATGAGGTGGGCACGCGGCTGGCCACCAACAATGCTCCCGACAAGACCGGGGCGGCGATACAGACAACGCTGAGCGAGGGACGCTATTACTTACACGTGAAAGGTACCGGAGCGGGCGACCCGTTCAGTTCCACACCCTCGGGTTACACGTCTTACGCCAGCCTGGGGCAGTATTTCATCACCGGCTACGTGACGGCCGCGACCACTTACGTCACCCCACCGCAGTCGGAGTTGTTAGCCGCAGACCTGACCGAACCGGGCCAGACCAACTACACGTTCACCGTCACCTACTCGGATGACGTCGCGGTGGATGTCACGACGATTGACTCCAACGACCTCCAAGTCACCGGACCGAATGGCTACGACCAGTTGGCGCGATTCGTATCCCTCAACACCACTGAAAACGGCACGCCACGCACGGCCACCTATGCGGTCGTGCCCCCGGGCGGCGGCGTATGGTCGCAAGCGCACAACGGCGCGTACACCGTGTTGATGCGGGCCAACCAGGTCGGCAACACGCGGGGGGCGTTCGTGGCCGCGGGCGAACTCGGCTCGTTCAAGATTGCCGTGCCGGTGACGCTCTATGCCGCCAACATGGACGCAGACCCCGGGTGGACGCTGGACCCGCAATGGCAGTATGGAACGCCGGCCTACAGCGGCGGCGGGCCGGGCGGCGGATTCACGGGCACCAAGATTGTGGGCTACAACCTGTCCGGCAATTACGCCAACAACCTGAGCGCCAAGTACGCCAAGACGCCCGCGATCAACACCGCCGGCAGTTCCTCCCTGTCACTGCGCTTCAAACGCTGGCTGCGGGTGATCCGCAACGACACCGCGTCCATTCAAGTCAGCACCAATGACAGCACCTGGCTCACTGTCTGGTCCACCTCCGGCGGCGTCTCGGACACCTCCTGGCAATCCGTGCAGTATGCGCTGCCGGGCAGTGTGGCCGGCAGCGCCTCGGTGCGCTTGCGCTGGGGATTGTCCTCCAATCCGAACCAGAATGACATCGGCTGGAACATTGATGACGTCGAGTTGTTGGGCGACGGCACGGTGGACACCACCCCGCCCACGGCCAGCCTGAGCGTCGCCAACCTGACCTTGGGTGGTTCGCCCAGCCACGCGTGCAGCGTGACTTACTCGGACGCCACTGCTGTTCGTCTTGGCAGCCTGGATTCCACCGACCTCGCGGTGACCGGCCCGAACGGCTACTCGAACTTGGTGGAGTTCGTGGGCGCCGACCTGCCGGCGGATGGTTCGCCGCTGACCGGCACCTACTCCATCCCAGCGCCCGGTGGAAGTTGGGACGCCGCGGACAATGGCACTTACACCGTCATCCTCCTGGAAGACGCGGTGGAGGACACGCTGAACAACGTCACCGCCCAAGCCATGCTGGGCACGTTTGAAGTTTCCATCAGTTCGTCCAGTCCGGGGGTGCTGCAGGTGTTTCCGGTGGAAGGACTCGCCGCGTCCGGCACGGTGGGAGGCCCCTTCAGCCCCAGTTCGCTCAGCTACATGCTGACCAATAGTGGCGGGAGCGTGTTGCACTGGACCGCCAGCAAGAGCGCCAACTGGTTGAGCTTGGGCGCGACCAGCGGGACGCTGGCGACCGGCGCAACGGCGACGGTGACAGTGTCGTTGAACACCAGCGCCGACGGCCTGCCCGCCGGCAGTTACAGCGACACGGTGAGTTTCGTAAACACGAGCACCGGGGTTGGCAGCACCATCCGCAATGTCACTCTCGCTGTTAATCCTGGCACTGTGTTTACGCTGACCGTCGGCATCAACCAGCCTGCCTGGGGATTCGTCGCGCCGGGAGGCGGCGTCTATGCCGCGGGCACGATGGTCGAGTTGCTCGCCACCCCGCACACCTACTACCGGTTTGTCGAATGGCAGGGAGACGTTTTCGGCACGAACAATCCCCTCCCGCTTGCCCTGCACACCAACCTCACCGTGCGGGCGATCTTTGACGAAATCCGCACGACCAATTACCCCACGCCTTACGCCTGGCTTGCGGAACACGGTTATACGAACGACATGGAAACCGTCGTCACCCGCACGGGCGCGAACGGATTCCCGCTCTGGCAGTCCTACGTCGCCGGCCTGAACCCGAATGATCCCCAGAGCCAGCTCCGCATCGCCGCCGCACCAACGTTGGATGGCGCTGGTTGCGTGCTCCGTTGGAATCCGGTGCCGGATCGGCTCTACACCCTCTGGTCTGGCACGAATCTGACCGGCGCTTTCTCCCCGTTGCCGGGTGCGGTGGACCTGCCTGCGGCGATTGGGAGCGTGACCAACGCGATTAACACCACGGAAGGCGGCCGCTTCTACCGCTTGGAAGTGCGGAAACCGTAGCTTGGCGCTCGGCACGCGCGCCCGTTTCGGCTTTCGGGGGCCGCAGGTTTGTGTCATCGTCGGCGGCAAGAAGAGATGAGTGCTTCAAAAGAAAAGAAGCTGTGCTGCGGGGATTGTGCCTGCTCGCGGCGGGGCGGGCTCTGGCTGCTGCCGCTCGCGGTGGCGGTCATCGCGGTTGTCGTCTGGCCAAAGAAGCGGGGCGACGAAGTCGCGCCCGGGCCGGGCGGAGCACCAGCCCCGAACGCCAGTGCCGCCCTCGTGGAAACCAAGGCGGACCTCCAGTTCCTCAAGGGCCGTTGGCTGCGACCGGACGGCGGATACGTGATTGAAGTTCGACAGGTGGACGCGGACGGCCAACTGGACGCCCGCTATTTCAACCCGAATCCCATCCGCGTCGTCGCTGCGAAGGCGACGAAGGAGGGTGCGGCGGTGAAGCTCTATCTGGAACTCAACGACGTGAATTATCCGGGCTGCAAGTACAACCTCACCTACCTGCCGGAGCAGCGGCAGTTGGTGGGCACGTATTTCCAGGCAGCCCTGGGGCAGACCTACGAGGTCGCTTTCGAGCGCGAGCCGTAGCCGGGGCTTCAACGCCTGCCGGCCGGCAGGGTGAACTGGTAAACCAGCTTCTTGGGTTCGCCGAACCGAATGTGTCCGTTGATGTCCGTGGTTCGACCTCGCACCAGAACGCGAACGGTGAACGGGGTCAGGTCCGGAGTGTCCTGGCGGCGGTAGTGGTTCACGTAAACGCGGTAAGTGCCGGCGGGCGCGGCGCGGTCGGGCCAATAGACATTCTCCACCGCCGGACTGCGGAACGGCGGGCCGGCGTTCATGTCAATGTCCAGCAATCCGCCGGAGCCTGATTCGCGGTGCAGATAGAAGATTTCCTCGCCGCGCGGTTCCACCACATGGAGATCGAGGTCGTTCCGGTTGTTCCACATGAGCGAGATGCGCACATCGCCACTGCCGGCATGGTGTTGCCGGAGGAGTTCCTCGAAATTGTCGTTGAGCGCGTTGGTCACCAGCGGCGCGCGGTTGGTTGAGCGGATCGGCGACGGCGGTTCGTCCAAGGTGATTTCCATGTGGGCCGGCGGGTTGCTCTCCGTGAATTCGGCGGCGGCGGTAACAGGGGGTGTTGCCGCGGCAGCGTTTGTGTGGCCAGCACCGGGCTGGTTTTCGCTGGTGCCGCCGGCGCCCGGTCGCGCGGGGACGTCCTCGGGCACAGCATTTCCGAAGAAGCGACCAAGCCAGCCGATGGAGCGGGCTGCGGGGGCGGGGCGTGCGGGTGGGTTTTGGTTTGGATTCTGCGGGTTTGCGTCACTGCTCACCGGGCCGTGGATGGGAGTGCCCTGGCCGTGGACGGGGTCCGCCGCGTTTCCGGTTTGCCCGGGGGTGTTTTGCTCTCCTTGACCCGCATGATCGGTGTCGGCGCCTGGCGTCCCCCTTGGTTGGGGTTGCGATCCTTGGCCGGATCCACCGGTGCCGCCCCGCTGGCCGGAGAGCCGTTCGGCCGCCTCGGTAATCCGGGGACCGAAGACGACGTGCTTCACTTGGCGAGCCGGCGACGATGGGGCGGAGGGACGTGTGAGAAACCAAAAGAGCAGTGCCAAGATCGCCAGCACCAGCACCACGATCATCACCGTGTTTCGGCGGCGTTCATGCCGCCAGTGGGTGAGGTTGGTTTCGGAAGGACGCATGGCGGTTATTGAGGAGGTGGCGGCGCGCTGCCGGCGCCGATGCGCAGGATTTCGCTGTTGCGGCGGGGTTGCCAGGTGTAATCGAAACCCAAGGCCACGGCGGCCGTCTTGGCGGTGTTGAATGCGGCAAACGAGTCTTCGTACACCTGAAACACCAGATACACGTGGTCCACCGGATACTGCCGGAAGAACGTCGCCAGCGCGTTCTCGGTCGTGACCGGCGCGCCCAAGGTTGGCAGCGGCTCGACGCGGCGGATGGTGGGGCTCTCCTCGATCCAACGCAAAGAATGGGTGTTCCGTTCCGGATTGTCGTTGCGGTACACGTAGAGCGGATAGAGCCGGCCATGGCGCACGACGATGTAGAGGTGTTTCTTGTCGGTTTCGTGTTCGCGGGGCAGGCGCAGGCGCTGGACGCGCGGGGCCAAGGCTTGAGCCAGCCGATTGGAGTCCTGCTGCAGCGTCCGCCGCAGTTCGCGCTGCTTCGTCTGCAAACTGGCCTGCAAGTTACGGGCCTCGATTTGTCGCTGCTCGGTGTTGCTCACCCGTTCGAGCATCTGGCGGATGGCCTCCTCCACGTGGCTCGTATCGGCGGCCGGCCCGGCGTCAAGCTGGCTCTGGCTGTCGCGGAGGCGCTCTGTCAAGCCGGCGCTGAGTTGACGCAGTTGCTCGCGTTGCTCGATGAGTTGCAACAAACCCGCCTGAGCGTGATCGCGTGCCTGTTGCTCCAAAACGGCTTGCCGTGCCCGCGCTTCGCGAAGGTCCTGCTCCGCCAACGCAATCCGCTGCTGCAACATGGCTTCGCTGTCCGTCACCACACGAGTCGCGGCATCTTTGACCTTGGTCTCGCGGGCCAGCAGGGCAATAAGCAGGGCGATCAGGATGATCCCGCCGAAGGTGTTGCACATGGTGTCGAGCAACATCTCCAAGCTGTCGGGCTGTCCCAAGGTGCGGCGGCTCATGGCGGGGTCGGACGGCTGAAGACCAGTTGCCGGTCTTCTTCAACCGCGTCGTAGCCGACCTGGAAGCCGGCGCGCTTGGCGAGTTCCTGACAACGCAGGAAGAGATCAATGCCGGAGGGGCGGACGTAGAAGACCAAGTAGTCGCGCTCCGGGTTCCACAGGCGGAAACCGCGGCTCAAACCGCCCTCGGCTTCCTCGGCGGAGAACTGCATCCGGTTCGTGGTTTCATTGAAACGCTGGCAAGCGAGACCGGTGCCGGCAACGGTGACCAGCACCGGCTCCTTGCCGCCGGGGGTGGTGTCGGGGATCAGCCACAGCTTGTGCTCGCGGTTGAGCGCCTGGATGCGCGCTTCGAGGTCCTGATGCTCGCGTTCCATCTGTTGGATTTCAGCAATGAGACTTTCGTTGGTTCGCGAATGCTCGTTCAGCGCCTCCTGCAACTGGTCGAGGCGCTCGCGCAATCCCGCCAACCCAAGCAGTTCGGCGCGTTTCGTGACGTCGGCCTGACGCGCTGCGAGGCGCTCCGCCACGCGCGCGAGCCGGTTGGATTGGGTGGCGAGCTGGCTTTGCAGCTCGCGGAGATCCGCCTGCAGGCGTTCCGGCGATGGCGCGGTGGCGAGGAGGCTCAGATTGGTTTGGTGTTGTTGGTTGGCGGCGGTGACGCGCGCCAATTCGGCCAGGGCCGCAGTCAAGCTCCGCTTGAGCTCTCGCTCGGCCTCGGTGGCGGGCGGCGTCGGGTCCAAATACAGCGTGAGGATCAACGTCACGAGGATCAGGATGCCCGTCACCGCCGTGATGATGTCCTGGAACGAGAAGAAGCTGATTCTCGTGCCGAAACCGCTGCGGAGTTTGTTGGCCATGGTGCTGGGCTGGCGAAGAACCACGCGCCCGCGTCAAGCCGCCGCCGGTGGGGGCGGAGATGGGTTGGCCGGCGCGGCGGCTTCCGGCTGCCCGCGCCCGCGATCAATCAGCCGGAGCTTCGAGATCACGTGCTGGTGGCAATAGTCATTGCACTCGTCCAGAAAATCCGTTTCGCGTTTGTGCAGCGTGTTGAGGAAGAGCTGGATGATGAGCGCCGCCACAAGGGCGACCAACGTGGTTTCAAAGGCGGTGGCCAGACCGCCGGTGACGCCTTGGAGATTGCTCTTGATGGCGTTGAGATCCGTGGTGGCGGCGAGGGTCCGGGTGAACGTGCTGATGGCCGCGCTCAGGCCCAGCACTGTGCCGATGAAGCCCAACACGGGAACGGCCCAGACCATCGTGCTGATCAGCGTGTAGCTGGACGCGATCTGGTTTTCGTCGTTCTCAGCCTGGCTCTTGAGGATGGTGGAAACGTCGCTGAGGCCGCCGATGTTGTGGAGGTTGGAGAGCGCGCGGTCAATGCGGTTCAGCAGGATGAAGTGCCGGGGATGATCCACCAGCCCATGAATGCGCTCCAGAACGGCCCGCGCCGACGCCTCGTTCAGCACGAAGTCGGGATGCTGCGGCACCGCGGCCAGATCGAGGGCGCGCTGCTGGAAGCGAAGTTTCCGCCCCTTGATCACCAGCAGGGACATCGCCCAGAAGAAAAAGAACATGGCCGGCACCGTCGTCCACAGGTTGCCGGGGCGGACGAACACGATGGCAAACGGTTGCAGGTAAGCCGTCGCGGAGAAGACAGAAATCAGGAGCGCGAAAAACGCCGCCGTCAGCACCGCCGCGCAGGCGAACCCCAGCAGCTTGTTCGGACTCGTGTAGCGCCCGCCCTTGAACAGGCCGATGCGGTTTTCAATGTCCTCCTCGCTCCAACTCAGGGAGAGCGCGTCGGCGGATGGCGGGGCACTTGGCGTGCGGGGGGCTGAGGGCTTGTTTGACTCTGGTAATTGCATAAGACCTTTCATCGCATCCGAATGCCACGGGCGTCCGAGTGAACGATCACCAGTTCGATCAACGCCCACAACCACGAAAGCATCAGACCGAACCCCAGGGCGAGTGTCACGCCGGTCAGCACCAATTGAGCGATGGCGGTGCCGCGATAGCCCGCGTAGAAATTGTGCGCGCCGGTGAAGCCGAGCAGCGCGCCCAGCGCCACGAACAACTTGAGATTCTTCGCCGCCGGGCCGGCCACCGGCGGGGGCGTGTCGTTGATGGGCTCGGAGGCGGATTCGCTGGCTGGAGTTGTGGCCGCGCTTGTGGCGGGGCCGACATGGACGCGCTGGGGTTGAACGGCGGGTGGTCCAGCATCTCCGGTTGGAGCGGGGGGCGGCGCTGCCGCCGCGCGTTCGCGGTCCTCTTGCTCCAGGAATTCACCGAGCGTTGTCCACTCGCCCGCGTGGCCGATCTCGTGCCACAGACCAATCTCGTGGTCTTCGAGCTTTTGCTGAATCTCCGCATGCGAGAACGGACCCGACACCTGGCCGCGCCAACGGAGATGAAATGGACCGGGCTTACTCATGCGGGGCGGCAAACAGTGGCGGCAGCGCGGTGCCGGCCGCGGCGGACTGCGTTCCGAACGACTGCCTCACTTTCGCGAGCAGTTCCCCGCGATCCGCCCGGAACACCAACAGCGGCGAGAAGGGCAGGGCAGGGTTCACGGTCTTGAAACTGTCCCCATCCAGGAGGCGAAACAACAATTCGGGGTTGCGTTGGTTTGCCGACCAGCCCCACAGCTCCAGTCCAGCCTTGGGCTCAATGGCGAGCGCCGGCTTCCCTCGGCCATCCACGTGGCCGGCCATCACGAATCCCGTCTCAGATGCTTGGCGCGCCAACGTGTAAATGAATCGCGCTTGGGTCACGTAGGACACCTGGCCCGCCGCGCGAAAATGTGCTTGGAGTGGCTCGTTAAGGGCCTGTTGTCGCGCCGGAATCATCCAGTCGCCGGAGCGGAGGTTCTCCGCACCGAGCTCGCGCAGACGCTGCCGATCCGCTGCGAGCGCCGGCGTCCAAGGCGCGCCCCACAACACCGGCCGTACCTCCAGCAACTCATGCAACCGCACCGCCAGCCATGCCCGGAACAGCGGGCTGGAGTTTGATTCCTGGTTGACCTGATCCAACACCCGCAACAGGCCGGTGGTGAAATTCGTGTTGCCGCCGTCGAGCAACTGCTTGAGCCCGACCATTTCGAACGCCCCGGCCTCGGGTGCCGCGCCGAGTTCCTCGAATTCCAGATGCGAGGAGAACTCGGTGCGTTTGAACAGGAGCGCCGCGGGCGAGGCCTTTGGGTCATAGACGATCCCGCGCATGGTGGACGTGCGCGTGTTTTCCCAATTGCCACGCAGGTAGAACGTGCGCAGCGCCTCGGGCTCGGGTGGGGCGGGCGGGCGCACGGTGCGGCGGAAGAC
>CAZJTM010000022.1:25674-45659 GCA_964548925.1 uncultured Verrucomicrobiota bacterium
TGGGTGGCGGTGGGGTTTTTTCCAATATCCCCCGCATTGTCTAGGGGCCCCCCGGCGGGGGGGGGGGGGGGGGGGGGGGGCCGCACGGTGCGGCGGAAGACCCGGATGCTGTGGATATTTTCGTCGTCGCGCAGCTCCCGGAACTTGACCCGCTCCGAGGGCATGACTTCGTCGGGGTGAAGCGGCAGCCCGATCGCGGTCTGGAACTGTGCCCAAGCTTCCGGTTGGCTGGGCAGCAGCAGCGCCATCAGCCACGCCGATGAAGCCACGTTGAGCGCCAGCGCGTCGCCGGCCTGCCGCGCCTCGGCGGGTGAGGCGAATTCCGATTGCTGGAAGACCTTGAGCGATTCGAGGTATTGCTCCGGGGTGGTCGGATTCCGCCAGGCGGCCTGAACCTGATCCCACTTCTGCAATTCGGCCGCGCTGGCGCGCAGCCGTTGTTGCAGCGCGTTGAACTCGGCTTGCAGATGGGCGGGTGGCGCCAGCCGCGGCAACGGGGGAGTGATCAACGGCTGCAATTCGCGCAACTGCGCGTCGAGGTCGGCCAGGCCGGCCCGCACGGTTTCCGGCCCGCGCTCGTAAGGCAGGTCGCGCCCGGCCAGTTCGGCGGCGCGCCGGAGGCGCCGTTCGCAATCCGCCGCGCGCTCGTTCCGCCGCGTGTCCAAGAACAGTTCCCATCGGCTCAACAGCGGGGCCAGCTTGGCGCGCGGTTCGTCCTGGAGATCGCGCGCGAGTTGTTCCACGGCACGTTGCGCGGCATCAAAGCGCGCCTGGATCTGCTCCGGGGCGAGGGAGGCGAAGCCTTGCTCGGTCAGGGTCTGGAGTTGAGTCAGCGCGGAGACGCAGTCCTGCAACTCCTGTCGCTCCTGGCGCAGAAAATCGTCGGTCGCGGCCACCGCCGCCCGCACCGCGGAGAGTCTGGTCACGCGGGTTGGCTCGGCTCGGATTTGCGCCAACCGCTTTTCGGCGGCAGCCACCTGACGTTTCTCCCGGAGCGCCTGCAATTGCGCCGCAAGGTCCTTCGCCTGGCGGTGCTGCCAGAACCAGTCACTGGCGGCAATGGCCGCGAGGATGAAGACCGCCACGCCGACGACCACGAGGATTCGCCGCCGCCGCTCCAGACGTTGCAACCGGGTTTCGAACAGGCGAATCAGCTTGTGGACCCGCGCGGCCAAATCCTCGCCCAGCGGACGCCCGGCCAGTTCGAGTTCGCGCCACTTGTGACGCAGCGCGTCGCGCTGTTCCCGCAACTGGACACGGTCGGGCAGCGCGCCAGCCATCTGCCGTTCCTCGCCCCTGGCAAGCATCTGCCGCAACTCGAGCAGCGAACGCTCGAAGCGGTCCTTTTCCGACTGCTCTTTGTGGCAGGCCGCGACCCAACTTTCCAGTTCGCCCAATGTCTCACCGAAGGCCGCCGCGAGTTGCAGGCCGTGCTCCTGCGAGAGAGCCCGGACCTCGGCCAGATGATTGGCCGCGACGTCCCAACGCCCTTCCGCGCGGCATTGGCTCGCCAAGTTGAACAAATGGCGGCAGCGCGCTTCCTGCCCGCGCCGCCACACCTCGCCCTCGGGTCGTGCTTGGAAATCGAGGGTTTCAATGGCTTCAACGAGTTGCGCCGCGCGGGCGTCGTTGCCGGCGCGCAAGGTCTTCTCCAACTCCTCGAGGCGGAGACGCAGGATGTTGCGTTCCAGCCGTTCGAGTTCGAGGGGCGCATGCGTGTCGGCGGGGTTGCGCCAAACGATGGACCGGAGCGCTTTGACGGCATCTTCCTCTTTGCGCAGCAGGACGGCCTGACGGTAGAAGCGGTAAAGTTCGTGGCCGGCGGTGAGCCCCTTGCCGTAGGCGGCGTTGAGTTGGCGGATGAACCGGCCCTCCAGCGGGTCGGGCACGGGCAGATCGGTCTTGCGGCAAAACGCGCGCCAGTCGTTGCCCTCGCGGAACGTCAGGCGTGACGCCAGTTCCAACACCGGCGGCGGCGCTTCGGCCAATTGCAGTGCCTGGTGTTCATCGCCCTGCTCCAGCATGGCGGCGCATTGTTCGAGGCGATGATTGACCGTGCGACACGCCTCCGCGTAGGCCTGCGCCAGCGGACGCGCCTGGGCGTCGGGGGCGTGGCTCCGCAGCACGTCCGTGATCTTGCGAACGAGGCGCTCGGCTTCGATGAGGTTCATGGCGCGGGTTTGGCGGCAACGTCGGCGAAGCGAATGATCTCATATCGCTGCCGACCGGTGCTCACGAGAAAGAGGCTGACCCGTGGCACGGCGGCGAGTTCGCGCGGGATGAGCGCCGCGGCTCGCTCGCAATCGCCGATCATCCGGCGGGTCTTTTCCACATTGGCATCCATGAGCGCCAGGTCCGGCACGCGCGCCAGCACATCCCAGCGGTCCATGAAATAGCGTGGCGGCAGACTGTTCAATCCCTTCTTCAGTTGCGGATGCCGGGCCAGCGCGTCGCCCAGAGCAAAGAGTCTCTCGCGGGCGTCATCCGGCGGGCCTTCTACCGACGGCAGGCGCTGCGCGAGCCGCGCGTCCAAGGGCGACAGGAGTTCCTTAAGATATAGCAGATACGTCGGGCAATCGGGGTTGCGCTTCGTGGCCTTGGCAAAGCTGGACAGGCTCGCCAGTTCGTTGGTGTGGCCCAGAAGCAGGTTGCCGAGCGGACGGTCATCCTCAATCTGCCGCCGCAACTTCTCCGCTTCGGCGCTCGCATGGTCGCGAGTTCGCCGGGTTTGGGTGAGCTTGCTTTCAAGCCGCTGGCTCATCGCGGCGAAATCGAGTTCCCGCCCCGGTTCGCAGACGAGCACCGGTTCGAGTTGGTCCAACAAGTCTGCCGTGTCGGAGGTGGCGGTCGAGGCGCGGAGTTGCCAATGGTGACGCGGGTTGCCGAGTTGAATCGCCTGAATGCGCTCCAGCAACTCGGGCGAGAGGGCATCCAGCCCGGTGCCGCCCGGACGGAGCAACGATTTGGTCAGCAGCACGGGCGCGGTTTGGGGCAGCGGCTTGCCGGTCAGGATCACCATGCGAAACGGCCGCTCCATTGGCGAACCGAGTGACGGACGCAGCAAGAGCGTGAGCGCGCCGGCGGCGGGTGGGATCGTGGACCTGAGTCTGACCGGCGCGCCCGCCGCAGTTGCATTCCGTGTCGCGGCGAACCAGTCATCGCATTCCAGCACGAGCCGGGGGCTGCCGGAAAGCCGGGCGGTAAGTTGTTTGGGGCGCGTCGCGTTCGATTCCAGTTCCATCGTCGTCGCCGGTTCGCCGGACAACTCGATGCGCCCCTCGACGCCGCGGCTTTGCGCGATCTGGGTGAGCGGTTTGTCCTCCATCAAGTGTGCCCGCAAGAGGCGATCCAGCTCGGCGTTTCTTGGAACCACGAAGGGCGATTCGCCTTCGAGGACGACGAGCCACGTTCGGGTGTCATCCAGTTGGCGCCGCAGGTCGGCCAGCGCGGCGGGTGGCGGCGCAAACAGCGCGACGTGGTGAGGCGAGGGTTGGAAACGATCGCGCGGATGGCCGGCCGCCGGTGGCGTGTCATCCGGGAGCAACGCTCCTGGTGGTTCGAGGGACAGGTTGGCCTCCGGGAGTTGAATCTTGGCCGGGGGCGGAGGCACGCCCGGTTGCGGCTTCAGAAAACCGGGCCAGACGAACGCGGCCAGCAACACCGCGACGACCAGCAGGAGAATCAACGCCGGCACCCAGAATCGCGGAGAGGTGCAGTCGAGAACGACCGCCCGTCCTGTTACCCGACTGTCCTCGACGCCGGCCGCCAAAGTCGAGGTCGTTCGTTTTTCGTGCGGGCGGTTGTCTTGGCGCAGCGGCCTCGTCGAATTGGCCGGTGCGGAAACCGAAGGCGGTTGCGGCTGGCTTGCCGGCGGCATGCGCTTGGGTTTGCCTTCCCGCGCCAAGCGGGCGAGGTGGCTGCTCGGCGCGACGATTGAGCGAAGCGGCACCAGCGATCCGTCGGAAGTGCGTTGAATCATCAGGGCGCCGGGCGTGCCTTCCACGCAGCCGCGCCAGAGGAAATCCGCCGGGTTGTCCTCGGCTTGCAGAAAGGTCGTGAACGGATGTCCCCACAGCTTGACAGGCTGCCAGCCATTCGGGTCCAGCAGTTGCAGCGATTCCGCAAAGAGCCCCAGCAGTGTGGTTTCCTCGCCCGCCGGGCACAGCAGGTTGCACCCAAGGGCAAGCGGACGCAGCACGAGCGCCGCCGCGCTGCCGGCGTCGCCGGTCACGCGTTGCCAGCCCGCGGCGGGCAGGGGAACGCTGCGCGGCATTGTCCGCAGGTCGCCCCAATCGGCGTCTTCCAAGAAGCGCGGGGATTCCTCCCAGCGGCAGCGCCAGCCGTTCCACCGCGCCAGGATGACCGCTGGCGGTGGGAGGCTCGCCAATTCCGCCGGTTCGAAGACGAGGTGATGCGCGAGGTGATTGGTGCGATTGGTGAAGTCCAGCCCGGCGTCCTGAATGCGCGTGAGCACGTGATATCGCGACCCGCGGAAATCCAGCGCCCGGTAGGCGCAGACGACAGGACTGGGCGGAGTCGTCTGCGACGGCGCCGCGGCGGAGTGCTGGTAATAACTGAATTGCTCCAGCCGCTGGACCAGCGCCTCGCGCAGATCGGCGCTGCGGGCCACGGTGCCGTAGCCGGACTGTCCGGGCACCAGCGTCCGCAGCGCGCTCGTATAGATCAGTTGCCAGGCCATCGCCGAGGTTCGGAAGTCTGCGGAGGAGCGGGCGTGCCGGGCGCGTTCACGGGAGGGACACCAGTTCCGGCATGACCCGCGAGAGCAGCCACAGAAGCGGAACCTCGACCAGGATCGGCTTCAGTTGGCGGGGGTCTGGCACGTAGTCGCCGGCCCCGATTTTCACCGGCGAATGCCCGAACGCGCTGACCGGGAAATAGAGGACTTGCTCGGCGATGCTCTCCGCGTTGGCCACAATCGTCGGCGCGACTTCAAGCAACAGCACGCGCGCTTTTTCGGAATTCCGGAGCACGGCTTGGAAGTCAAAGCGCTCGCTGGCCAGCGGATCCTCGAACGGTGCCGGCCCGAGCCAGTTCATCCACGTATCGCACTTGCCGACGAGCACGGCCAGCGGCGTGGCGAGCTTCGATTCCGCCGGCAGGTTCAGCAGGCGCTTCACGCGCGTCTTGAGTTCGGACAGGATGACATCCTGTTGGTCCAGCATTGGGCGTTCGAGTTGCGGGTCGCACTGCTTTGCCATGCGGCGCCGGAACTCCGGGTTATTGAACGGATCGAACAGGAACAGGATTCCAGACGAACTGGCGACGTGCTGCGCGCCGGGCGAATCAGCGGAATCGCGGCCCGGCTGGAAATGCTCGCCCGCGTTGTCGTAGAACACCACGGAGCTGCGGCGCGAGGAATCCCGCGCGGCGGCCAGGGTGTAAACGAACGGCTTGGGCAGCGCCACGATGCGGCCAAAGCGCGGCAGCCGTTCGTACATGGCGCCTTCCAACTGCGTCTTGACCAGCCGTGCCTGTTCGGGCGTCAGCGCGCTGAACAAGGTGCGCTTCATGTCGTTGAGAATGGCGTTGCCCGTGGGGTCGGCGTCCTGGAAGACCACCCCGAAGCGTTGATACAGGCTCACCGGCAACTGTTTGATCAATACGCTCAGGTAGTACGACTTGCCCGCGCTTTGGTCGCCTACGATGGAAAAGATGTGGTGCGGAGAGTCGAGGAATCCCGGCGGCAGAATCCGGCGGCAATGAGGACACGCCATGTCCACGCAGGGCAGGCCGAAGGCGTCCAGCGCCTGGCTGCGGTCGTTGAATTGCGTGGCATGAAACCGCAGCAGCGCGTCCGGGCCGAGGATGGGATCGCCGCGCAGCGAATCATGCACCGCCACGTGCATCAGGTCGCCCACCGCGAACGAAAGCCAGCAGACCGGGCAAACCAGTGAGCCGCGCTCAAGACCCGGCGCGACCACCGCCTCCGGCGATTCGTCGGTCGCCGGGGCCACCGGGCGCGTGAGATTTCCAGACCCTGGGGAATCGCCGAGCGTGGCGAGGATGTGGCGGAGATAGAACCCCATCTGCGCTCCCTTGGGCAACAGGACGGTGTCGGGATGACACCCTTGTCGCCGCAACTGCCGGCACAAGTCCGCCAGCGGCAGTTCGCCCTCGTAATCGTTGGTCACAGGGTTGAAGGAAAGCCAGAGTGTGTGGTCGAGGCCGGCCCGCCAGGCCTCCAGGTTCTTGCCGCCGCGAATGAGGAGGAGATGCCCGCCGACTTCGAGGGAGTGATCACGCTCGGGTTCCAGAGTGGCCATTTCGGTCGCGGCGCCGTTCACGCACACCACGCCATCAGGATCGCGCCGCACCAAACAGACATCGCGCCCTTTCACACGACAGATGGCGCAATGCCGGCCGGCCACGCCGCGGCCATTCAAACGCAAGTCCGCGCCCGCCTCGCTGCCGATTTCAAATGGCAGCCGGTCCAGGGCGGTGAACGCGCCCGTCCGGCAGTCAAAGACCGCCCAGCGTGTTGTTCCGAAGCCCAGCATGGCCCGTCAATCTGCTACCCCGAGTTCAGGGATGTTCCCGCCAACGCACCCGCAGCCTGCAACGCGCCGCGCGGACCGTCAACGGCTTTTTCCGCGCGGCGCGGCAAAGCGGCCCGGGCGTGGCGCCAGAGCAGGCACAACGGCGGACTGTGCTTTCGGTCGGGCATCCCTGCACGGCGTGGCCAACCTGGCTGCGTTCCCGCGGCCTGCATGCCCGCAGGACGCCGGACGCAGGCGCCGCAGGCTTGACCGGCGCGCGGTCGTCGGGCAGGTTGCGCCGTGAAAACAAGAAACGATATGGGAAGAATCCTGCAAATGGCCCGCCTGCAAAATACCGTGGACGTGGGCCGGTCGCTGGCGGGCAAACTGCCCGCGAGCAGGATTCGTCAGGTCGAAGTGGAACTGCTCGTGGACACCGGCGCGGCGATGCTCTGTCTGACGCCAAAGATCATTGAACGCCTTGGCCTTCACAAACTGCACGAACGCGACGTGATCACCGGCAACGGCTTGGTGAAGCGCGCCGTGTATGAGCCTGTGCGCATCCAGATCTTGGACCGTGAGGCGGACATGAACGTGATGGAAGTGCCCTCCGGCACGCCATTGCTGCTGGGGTACCTGCCCTTGGAAGCCTTGGACCTGTATCCCAATCCCAAGAAGCGCATTCTGGAAGGCAACCCGCAGTATGACGGTAAGATGATCACTGATTTGTTGTGATCGGAGCCCGAGGCGGGCATCCAATCATCCCGCCTTTCACGAAGCGGCATTCAACGTCTCCTCAATCCGGAAGGAATGGCTGCCTCCCACTGAGTCAAAGGCGACATGCCCTTTGCCGCCCGCCAGCACGGTGAGGTGGGTCACGATCATGTTGTGTGTGCGATGTACATGGCGGCAACAGGACGTGACTTCCAGTCGGCAGCGACACGGCCAAAGAAGATCAAGGCTCAGTCAGCGGTGGCGGTTTACTTCAGCAGGTGTTCCCGCACGAACAGCGCCGAGGTGCAGAACAGGTGGTCGGCGTTGCGTTTCTTCTGGAAACCGTGGCCCTCGTCCTTCGCCATCAAAAACCAGACCGTGCCGCCGTGGTCGCGGATGGCTTGGACCATCTGCTGCGATTCGGACGCCGGCACGCGCGGATCGTTGAGGCCCTGCGCCACCAGGAGCGGGCGCTTGATCTTGTCCGCCTGGTTGGCCGGCGAGATGCGGGCAAGAAACTCTGCCATCGCCGGGTCGCGTTCGTCGCCGTACTCCACACGGCGCAGGTCGCGGCGGTAGTCCTGCGTATTCTTCAGAAACGTGAGGAAGTTCGAGATGCCGACGGTATCGAGCCCGCAACGCAGCCGGTCGCCGAAATGCACCAGGCAGGCCAGCGTCATGTAGCCGCCGTAGCTGCCGCCCATGACGCCCACGCGGGATTTGTCCAGCCCCGGATCGCGCGCGATCCAATCCAGAAACGCGCCGATGTCCCGCACGCTGTCCTCGCGCTTGAAGCCGTTGTCCAGCGTGAGGAATCTTTTGCCGTGACCGGCGGACCCGCGCACGTTCGGATAAAGCAGCGCGATCCCCAGTTCGCTCATCCAGTAATTGTGGCGTGCCTGAAACGTGGGACGCGATTGGCTTTCTGGTCCGCCGTGGATATTCACCAGCACGGGCCGCGGGCCGGGGAACTTCCGCGGGTCCGGCCGATAGAGAAAGCCCGAAATCTCCAGGCCATCGAAGCTCTTCACGCGCACCAGTTCCGGCTCCACGAAAGCTGCCGGGTTCAGTCCGCCGGTTTCACTTTCCGTCCAGCGCTCCAGCCTCCCCGACTTCACATCCAGCGAATACACGTCCGCCGGCGACTTGGCGGAACTGAGGCTGAAGCCGAGTTCGCGGCCGTTCTTGCGCCACTTCACGCCGCCGATGACGCCGAGCGGCAGCTTGGGCACGCGCAGTTCCTTGCGCGTCTTCACGTCCAACATACGCAGGCGGCTCGCGCCTTCCTCGTTGCAGACGTAGGCGATTCTGCGTCCATCGGGGGAGAGATCAAACGACTCCACGTCGCCCTTCAACGCGGCCGTCAGGGGCGTGAGCTGCCGCGTGGCGAGGTCCAGCCTGCAGAGGCGCTGAAACTCGGAGTCCTGGTCCGTCGTCACGAAGAGCGCCCTGCCGTCTTTGGCGAACTGCGCACCGCTCCACGCGATCTGGACGGTCGAGTCCGGGGTCACGAGCCTCAGCGAGCCGGCTTGGACGTCGCACAAGTACAGCCGGTTTTCGTTGACGGAGATGTACTCGCGCACGAGAAGCTTTGTGTCGTCGGGCGACCAATCCAGCACGCTCCAGCCGCCGCCCTGGACTTGGGCCAGCAACCGGTCGCTGCCGGGCTCGCGTGGGTTCATCACATAAAGGTCTGTGTCGCGCCCGTTCCGTCGCGTGGAGGCGTAGGCCAAGAGCCAGCCATCGTTCGACCAACGCGGACCGGTATTGCGCGACTTGCCGTCCGTCAGCAACGTCACCCGCCCGTCCGCGAAGTCCTGGTGGTAGAATTGGAAGAACTCGCCGCCGCCGTTGTCCTGGGAGAAAACCACGAACGCGCCAGCCACCGGATCGAAAAGCCCGCCGCCCACCGGCTCGGAGCAAAACGTGATCTGCCGTCGCGCGCCACCAGGCGTGTTGACGATATGCAATTGCGCGGCGTCCGCGAACCGCGTGGTGATGAGGATTTCCCGGCGCTGCGGATGCCAGTCACTGAACCCAGCGGCGCGGGATTCCAGATAACGTCCCGCGCTGGCTCGAAGCTCCGGCGGAATTGGCGGGACGCCCTCCACGACGAGGTTGTCCGGGACTTGGGCCGCGACGGAGCTGGCGGCGAGCGCGGCGGCGAGGCTGGCAATCAAGCGCATGTTCATGCGGGCGGAAGGGATAAAGAACTCCGCCGGTCAGCGCCAGCGCAAAGCGCCATTCGACCGCGATCAAGTTCCCTGGCGAGCGAATTCCTCCGCCACGATCTGACTGCGGGTGCCATCGGCACACTCTGCGAACCGCTTTCCGCGCAGGCTTACTTCGGCGGCGTTGGAACGGAAGTGTGACGGGCAGATCGCGGGCAACCGCAGCGGGATCAATGCTCGGGCCGACGGCGCGGCGCAGGCGGCGCTCCACGGGGGGAGCAAACGCAGGCGGCGGGGCGAGCGCTCGTGGAGCCTTTCTTCCACATCGTGAAGAATCTCTTCCGACATCGGAAAGGGAGGGGGCGCGGACGGACACAGCAGGGGACTCCACTCTGCGTGCTCTTTGCCCTGGCCAACCTGGCGGTCGGCGCGCGAGCACGGGCCACGGCTTGAAAGAACGTGCCTCCACCTGATTGAAGCCGTAAAAAGGGTCTAAGGAAAACCAATCCGCCCCGTCTTCGCTGCCTGAGGGGCCGCCAGCCCGAGGCGACCGAGACGAATCCCCGCTGCGTGCGGGGCGTTTCTTGTCAGCGCCAACGCCCCCTTGAAATCCAGGCTTTCTTCAGCGTCTCCTTTGGTCGAACATGCCATTCCGGCCACTTCACGCCGGCCCACATTCACAGGTTCCCTCAAAAACGCCATCAAAACCGAGTTTGGCAAGAGCCTCCCCAGTCTGGGGAGAATCACTTCCCCGCAGACGATTGGAAAAGATCCACCTCGTTCTTATCGGAGCGAAAGAATGAAACAAACGCCATTTTCAAGACTCAAGAATGACGTTGAACGAAACACGCCCGGTGTCCTGTGTCAAAGACTCTTCGACCGGTCGGTCCTAGCTCGACACCGCGTTTTCGGCGGTCGAGGCCGTTTGCTTGAAGACGAGTTTGTCGTTCTCCGCGGTGACCTGCACCGGCTCGCCTTCGTGGACGGTGCCGCGCAGGATTTCCTCGGCGAGCGGGTCTTCGAGGAAGCGTTCGACCGAGCGGCGCATGGGACGGGCGCCGTATTGTGGGTCATAGCCCTTCGCCACCAGAAACTCCTTCGCCTTGTCGTCGAAGTTGAGCAGTATCTTCTTCGCCTTGAGCCGGCCCAGCACCTTGGCGATTTCCAACTCGAGAATCGCGATCAGGTCTGGCTTGGTCAGCGAGCGGAAGACGATCACGTCGTCCAGCCGGTTGAGGAATTCAGGACGGAAGGTCCGCTTGGATTCATCGAGCGTCTTTTCGCGCATCTTCTCGTAGCTGTTCTCCTCGCTGGCCGGCGCAAAGCCCATCGTGCCCTGCCGGCGAATGACGTCGGAGCCGACGTTCGAAGTCATCAGGATGATGGTGTTGCGGAAGTTGACCACGCGCCCGACGCTGTCGGTGAGTTTGCCCTCCTCCAGGATCTGCAACAGCATGTTCCAGACGTCCGGATGCGCCTTTTCGATTTCGTCGAAGAGCACCACGGAATACGGCTTGCGGCGGACCTGCTCGGTGAGTTGGCCGCCTTCCTCGTAGCCCACGTAGCCGGGCGGCGAACCGACCAGCCGCGAGACGTTGAACTTCTCCATGTACTCGCTCATGTCGAGTTGGATGAGCGATTTTGCGTCGCCGAACATCTGCTCGGCCAGCGTCTTGGCAAGCAGCGTCTTGCCCACGCCGGTGGGGCCCAGCAGCAGAAACGTGCCGATGGGGCGGCGTGGATCCTTCAGGTCCGCGCGTGAGCGGCGCAGTGCTTTGCAGATGGCGGTGACCGCCTCGTGCTGGCCGATGACGACTTTTTCCATCTCGGCTTCGGTCGCCAGCAGGCGCTGCATTTCGCCCTGTTCCATCCGGCGAAGCGGGATACCGGTCCACTTGGAGACGACGTGCAGGATTTCCTCCTCGTCCACGACGACCCGTTTTTCCTCGCGGGCGGTTCTCCATTCGCGGAGCAGGGCCTCCAGCCGCTCCTTGGCGTGCTTTTCCTTGTCGCGCATGGCGGCCGCGCCCTCAAAATCCTGGCTCTTGATGGCTTTCTCCTTCGCCGCTTTGATTTCGTCAATCTGGGCTTCGATGGTCTTGGCCTCGGGCGGGCGAATCATGGTGCCGATGCGGGCGCGCGAGCCGGCCTCGTCCATCAGGTCAATGGCCTTGTCCGGCAGGAAGCGGTCCGTGATGTAGCGGTCGGCGAGTTTCACCGCCGCATCCATCGCCCTGTCGGTGAACTCGACCTTGTGATGGGCTTCGTACTTCGAGCGCAGGCCCTTCAGGATCAAAACGGCTTCCTCCACGCTCGGCGCCTCCACCTTCACGGATTGAAAGCGGCGCTCCAGGGCGGCGTCCTTCTCGATGTACTTGCGATACTCGTTCAGCGTGGTGGCGCCGATGCACTGCATCTCGCCGCGGCTGAGGGCGGGCTTGATGATGTTCGAGGCGTCCATGGTGCCTTCCGCAGAGCCCGCGCCCACGATGGTGTGCAACTCGTCAATGAACAGAATCACGTTCTTGGCGCGGCGGATTTCGTCCATGACGGCCTTGATGCGTTCCTCGAACTGGCCGCGGTATTTTGTGCCGGCGACCATCAGCGCGAGGTCCAGAGTGATCAACCGCTTGTCGCGCAGGATTTCGGGAATGTTGCCCGCGGCGATTTCTTGGGCGAGCCCCTCGACGATGGCGGTCTTGCCCACGCCGGCTTCGCCGAGCAACACGGGGTTGTTCTTGGTGCGGCGGCAGAGAATCTGAATGACCCGCTCAATCTCGTCCCTGCGGCCGATGACGGGATCCATCTCGCCCTTGCGCGCGATTTCAGTCAGGTCACGGCCAAATGCTTTCAGGGCCGGCGTCTTGACCTCGCCCTTCTTTTCAGGCGCGGACGGCTTCTCGGGATGCTCGCCCGCCGCCTGTTCCTCCTGGGCGACGAAGTTGGGGTCGAGTTCCTTCAAAATCTCTTGGCGCGCCTGCTCGATGTCCACGTCCAGGTTCTTGAGGACCTTCGCGGCCACGCCATCGCCTTCGCGCAGGAGCCCAAGCAGAATGTGCTCCGTGCCCACGTAGGTGTGACTGAGCGCCTTGGCCTCACGCTGAGCGAGCGCAAGCACCTTTTTGACGCGAGGGGTGTAAGGGATGTTCCCCAACATTTTCTGGTCCGGCCCGGTGCCCACCTGCTTCTCGACCTCCATGCGCACGGTTTCCAGATCGAGCCCCATGCGCTGGAGCACATTGACGGCCACGCCTTGTCCCAGTTTGATCAGGCCCAACAGGAGGTGTTCCGTGCCGACGAAATTGTGGTTGAAACGGTCGGCTTCCTTCCGCGCCAGCGCGATGACCTGCTGTGCGCGCGGCGTGAAGTTGCTCATGGATTCTTCGCTCATAGCTCGGCTCAAAAATGGGGCAACAAGGGCGCTTTGTCCAGCGCGGGCGATGATCAAGACAGGGGCCTTGCCAGGGCGGGGCAAGTTTCACCCCTCCGACGCGGGCGCACTCGGCGACGTTGATTTGGTTTTCCCGCGTTTGCGAAGAGCATTGAAGGCCGGTCATCTTCATCTTCGCCCCCCCCGTTCGCGATTGCGGTGTTGGGGGTAAAACCCGCCAGCTCAAAGGCAGGGGAAACCGCTTCGGTTGCTTTGGACGTTTCATGGCTCATGTTGTGTTTGCGTTACACAACAGTTCTCATTGTCACCCTTGCCGAAGGCCGGTGGACTGAAACTGGACTACAGCGGGGTGATTTCTTGAAGGTCAACTTGCAGAAACGCCTGGTTTCATTGGCGCACCCGTCAGGAGTTGAACCTGAAACCTTCTGATCCGTAGTCAGATGCTCTATCCAATTGAGCTACGGGTGCAACCTAGCGTGACAAAAGCTACGAAGCGGCGCGCCCGCATGCAACTGATTTCGCGCCGAATCCCGCGAATCTCCTGAATCCTCCTCGATCTTCTGAATCTCCTCCGGGGTCGCAGGGTCAGCCCGGAGATTCCGAATGCCGCCACACCTTCTCGCATCCCTCCACCAACAACTCGGACTCGCCGGTGCCGGAACGCTTGTCTCGCGAGCGATGGCTGGTTAAGGCTTTCGCGCCGCCGACTTTCGGGATTAACTGGGCGCATGGAATCGGTTTTGTCACCGCTCACGCCCGGCACGCTTTACCTCGTGGCCACGCCTATCGGGAATCTCGAAGACATGACGCTTCGCGCGTTGCGGGTCCTGCGCGAGTGCGATGTCGTCGCCGCCGAGGACACACGTCGCAGCGGACAACTGCTCAAGCATTTCGGCATCAGCAAGCCGCTGCTCAGTTGCTTCCAGTTCAACGAGGCTCGGCGCGGCAAGGAGATCATTGAGCGTTTGCGCCGAGGCGAGAAGGTTGCGCTCGTCACCGACGCCGGCAGTCCCGGCATCAGCGACCCCGGCGAGCGCGTGGTGAGAGCCACCCTCGACGCCGGATTGCGGGTCGAGGCGGTGCCCGGGCCCTGCGCGCTTGTCGCCGCCCTCACTGCCAGTGGCTTGCCTGCGGATGAATTTCACTTCATCGGTTTCCTTCCGCACAAGTCCGGGCAACGGCGGAAGCGGCTTCTGGGCTTGCGGGAGTTTACCGGAACCCTCGTGCTCTATGAATCCCCCTATCGCGTCGAGAAGTTGCTGGGCGAACTTCAGGAGATCTTTCCTGAACGGCGGGTGGTGCTCGCCCGCGAACTCACCAAGCGATTCGAGGAGTTCCTACGCGGCACCCCCGCCGAGTTGCTGGAGCTCGCCCGGAAGCGTTCGCTCAAAGGCGAATTCGTGGTGCTCATCGCGGGCCAGGCGCTTGCGAAACCTCCGCAGCCTACCCAGTGCGCGAAGCTGTGATCTGTGATTCCGAAGTTGTGGCGCGCGGGAAAAACCGAAACCCAGCCTTGTTTCCCGGCTTGCTCCGCCGCCCGGGATGCGGTAATGCCCTAGCAGCATCAACCAGAAAGCCGATTCTTTATGCAAGCTGCCAAACAATTCCCGAAGCGCCCGTTGCACAACAACTTATGCGGCATAGATTCTGGATTGAGTGGTTTGAAAGTTGTAACTGATTTGGCCAACCGCTTGCATCGCTGGCGTGCTGAACAACAACTCCCGCTCAAACGTGTCGCCTCGGATCTCGGGGTTTCCATCGCCATCGTCTCCGCGTGGGAGAACGGCGACCGTTTTCCTTCAGTGGAGCATTTGGTAGCGCTCGCGGGTTACATGCGTTGCCCTGTTTGCCACTTGCTGTACGACGGCACTGGAGCGTGTCCCAACCGCGTTCGCCTTGGAGAAGACTGATTTGTGTTCCACCCATTGTGGAAAAAATCCGCAGCGCTTGATCCGGTTTGGAATTGCAGGAATCTGTTCCCGTTGCTGGAATACCAACAGTCACCCGAAAGAAGCCATGTAGATCGTGCGCATGGTAGCAAGGTGTCAGAAACAAATGGCAATCCGTATGAGTAACAGTCACCTTCCGCCGAGGGCCCTCACTGGAGTGTGCAGCTTGCTGGTGTCGCTCCTTGTTCCACCCGTTCCAAGCCCTGCTCAGGAATCCCCTTCGCCATCCGAGCCGTGGACGGTTTCAAGCAGCAAGAACGCTTGGATCAGCATCAGCCCTGTTTTGCGCGGCGGCATGAACTTCAAAATCACAGGCTCGTCCTACGCCCAATCGCTGGGCATGGATGGCATCGGCCGGGCCAATGTTTATTCTGACCGCGCCTATGACAACGGGGGCTATGTGAACAAAGACGCCAGCGAAGGCGGCGGCATCGAGCCCAACACCACTTGGAACTGGGGCTTTACCGACCCCGCGCAATACGATGCCGCAGCAGGCACGCTCACGTTCCGGCGGAATGGCATCCCGCGCTATTCATCCTTGGCGGAAGGTGGTTCCGGGGGAGACGAAGATCTGCCCGGTGCCGGACTGCGTCTCCAGGCCGGCGTGCCGCTCAAGGCCGGTGAGAAGTGGTCCATGGATTTGGTCTTTGGTTTTCAAGCGAATTGGGCCAACAATGAGTACATCGAGAGCGCCAACTATGTGACCGCAATTGACACCTACGACGTCTCGGGCCTCGGATTGGTTGCTGGCGCAACTCACCTCGGGAGTTACCTGGGGCCGTTCGATACGCCGCCCGTCATCCCCAGCCCCATCATCAATAACACGCTAAACGACGCCCTGAACCGAAGGACCGAGGTGCCTTTTGCCGCAGCAGCGGGGGCAAATAGCCAAATCTCCGTGGATGTGGACCAGGGCCTCTACCAGTTCAGTTTGGGCGCGCAAGTCGGCTTTGCCGCGAGCGAACGACTCCGGCTGCACGTGACCCCTGCCGTCTCGCTGAGCATCTTGGACGTGAGCGTGGCTCGGACCGAAACATTCATGTTTGGCGATGGTAGTGGCGCCAAGCGCTGGAGCGACCGGGAGGATGACTGGTCCATTCACTTTGGCGTGAGCGCCATCGGCGGTGTGGATTATGATCTGGGCAAGAACTGGTTCGCTGGTGTCTTTGGCGGCTACGAATGGATGCCGGACAAAACCAAAATCAACGTCGGTCCGAATACCGTCTCGCTCGATGCCAGCGGGTGGGTGGTGGGGTTGAGCCTTGGTAAGAATTTTTGACTCTTGGCAGGAGGCCATTATCAAGTATCACCATAAGAATTTGACGTAACGCAACAAGAGAAGTCAAATCTATGAAATCGCAAATAACATGCCGCGGATGGCTGCAATCTTTCAGCACGGTCCTTCTTGGCTGGGCTTTCCTGTGTGGACTAACGTATCAGGAAACATGGGCCAAGGACGCGCCGCTCTCGATATCCTTCAGCTTCACCAACCAGGGGGCTGATGCGGCGGTGGCGCAACCGCTCCGCATTACGCTCCGGCACTCGATGAGCAAAACCGCGCGCTGCGATGTCAAACTCACGGCGCAGGTTTATACGAATGTCGTGCCGGGGGCGATGGCGGCGGATTTCACCGTCGCGCCAATCACGCTTGCGATCGAATCTTTGCCGTCTGGCGAAACTGTGCGCGACGTGCATGTCTCGTTTGCCAAGGATGGAGAGTACCGTGTCTTCGGGGAAGCCAGCACCGACAAGGGCTATGCCGCCTCCGAGGGTTACTGCTTCATCGTGCGCAATGGCAAGGTTTACGGAGCACGATTCTTCGATGACTGCGAAGGGGTGATTATTCTCAACAACGCGATGCGGACGAAAGGCAGCACGAACGATGTCGAGGAACTCCGACGTCAGTACCAGCAGCGGATGAAGGAACGTGAGGAAATCAAAAAGGGCGTCCGCAAGAGCACAAAAGGTGGTAGCGGTATCAATAGCGGGGAAACGGTTACGCTCAAGGCGAACTGGACTGGCCCAAAACAGGGGGGAGGCACAATGGTGTTCCCTATCCTAAACTGCAAGGTCGAGGTAGAGAGACCTGGTGACATCTGGGGATGGACTTGGCCGGATACGGTTTCAAGCGGCTATGTCAGAAACGGACGATACTCCTTCGTTTCGGACAGAGACGATTTGGATTTTAGGGTAAAGTTCACCATGGAATTCGACGGATTCTCCGGTAAGTCCAAATTCTCAGTCGAGACTGAGGGCATTATATCAGGTGGTATTCACGAAAAGACTTTTAATTGGGATGACGCGCAAATGCTGCGGAACGGCAATCAGTTCACGTACACTGCTCCTTTTCATGCGTTTTCAGATGTGGATACAGACGCAGAGAAATTTGATTCTGCTTGGGGCGCTTTCCACGGTGTGCAGGAAGTTCTTCGTGTGGCCAACGACGAATTACAGACCTCAAGAAGTGTGAATACAACGGTGTATTTCCCAACGAGCAGGAATGTGTCACAGGCGGCTTCGAAGGAGATGTGGATTGTTGTCGGTGACCGTTATGATTTCGATGTGCTTGCCCATGAGACTGGGCATGTTATGAATCGCGACTACAATGTGCTGAAGTCCCAAGGCGGAAGCCACGACGGAAGTAATCAGTACGATGTAAACGGTAACGGAAGTACGTTTGAAAACAAACAACTGAGCCTTCGGTTGGCGTTTAGTGAGGGTTTTGCTACCTATTGGGGGGTTAGCCTCATGGAGAAAAGTGAGTATGGTGGCAAACTGGCCAACGTCGGTGACAAGAAAATGCAGGACACGGAAAATACAACTTGGGAAGATTCATTGGAAGTCTTCCACTCGCCATGGGACTATCGGGGGGAGGATGCTGAAGAGGCTACACAGCGGCTGTTGTGGGACATACATGATTACAATGACGAAAATTATTCGACTGGCACGAGTTCTTTGGCTGACGCCACGCACTTGGGCCTTTCTGGAATGTGGAGTATCCTTAAGCACACAAGCGATGCCGACCGTTATGAAAATGTGTCGGACTTTTGGCTCCGAAACTGGCTGCCTGGGGCTAACGATGACGCCCGGTTTGCCGCCTTGACCAAGGACTCGCTGCGTGCGGCGGAGACTTTTGTTGAAATGGGCATGGCTCCGCACCTTGTGAAACCAGACAACTTCACCCAGATCAACCTAGACAACCCTAACCTGCAACTGGAGTTCCAGTGGGAGGACTCGAAACGAACGGGAAACCAAGCGCTTTTTCTGAACGAGTACACGCTGGTCATTTACAGGGAGGATTTCACAATTGCTTTCAAGAAGGCGATGAGCCCCGCCACGGCCACCAGTTACACGCTCTCGCAGGCCGACATCACAACGATCAAGAACGCCATCGGTACTTACAGCGGCGATTTCATCGCAGTTATTTTTGGTGCAAACACGCCAACGACCGGCGACGGGATCATCAAAACCGGTCCTTATGCGAGTAATGGGGTGCGCCTGTCACGCGGGGGGCGTTATGTGCCGATTGTCGTTGACAGTTCGGGCAGCATGAGTTGGAACGATCCCAGTGATTTACGCATCGAGGCGGCAAAGGAAATCTGCAACAGATTAGTGTCCGCAGCCAAAGCACAGCAGCAAAAGCTCGTAGCCGACCTCGCGGCCGGCGTGGATTTTGATGATGCGATTAGGGGCGTGCAGGATTTCATTGACCCGCCCAGTCTGATTCCGTTCCTTGAAACGATTGACAGCTCGGGCAACACCCGCATTGACTTGGGAATATACAAGGGCGTCGAGTTGTTGGAAGCTGCGGGAGCAGCGGGAGCTGGGATTGAATATCATTCCGCCATCTTTCTGTTCACTGACGGTGAGAATAATGCTGGCCCTGGCCCGGTAATTACGGCAATTGAGGCGGCTTGGGCACGCGGCGTGCGCGTTCACTACGGGTGGCTCCAGCCGGGACCACAACCGGCCCCCGCCAAGGGAGGTGTGACTACATACCCCAAGTCCAGCAAGGGCAGCCCCGCCACAATTGAAGAGGCGGTCCGAATGACTGGTGGCAATTATGGTTTGATTCGCGATGCTCAGAGCCAGTTGGCATTCGTGAATCAAGCGTTCAACAATGGTCTGACGGTAATTGACAATCCGAAGGACATTTCCGCTGGTGGCGACATCGCCGGGCAGGTGGAGACACCCAACGACCTTGGCGGGGCGTATCGTATTCAAGCGTACCGCTTCAACGGACAGGAAAACGAGAACATCAGAATCCTGCTCCAAGCGGTTGATTTTGACCCCATTGTGTCGCTATTTGACAAGGATGGGGCGTACTTGGCAGTAGATTACGACGATAACGGGGACCGTAACATCTCATTGTCTGCAACGCTCCCGTACACCGGCCAATACGTTGTTGAAGTTAGAGGCAAGGGTTCTCAGTTTGGCAAGTACACACTGTTGGTCGAAGTCGAAAACGCGCCGCCTTTCGTTGACGTTTCTGGTCAAACAACGACAAGTTTCGGCAACTGGACGCTGGATCGCGCCACAGGAGCCTTGGTTGGATCACTAACCCTCCAGAATAATACTGGTGCGCCGAAGAGCTTGCAGCAGAAGTTCTGGTACGTTTTGCCCAGCACTTCGAATCTGCGGCTCGCCAATCCCGATGGGGTGGATGCAAATGGGAATCCCTACGTGGATATTACGGCCGCAGTGGAGGCTGCCTTGCCAAACGTGGGGAATGGCGATCTGATTCTTGATCCGGGGGAGAGCGTGACGATAACCGGCATTCGTTTCTACTCAAGAGACCGCTCTGTCCCGGCAGGTTTTGTGTTCGCCGTATGGGCTGACCCGCCGCTTGGACGTGTTCCAGTTGTCTTGCCGAGTGTCCTACCAGACCTGCAAGTTGGCAAAACCGCGTCAGACCAACTCATTCTGAGTTGGATGGCGACAAAAGCCGGAGTCGTGATTGAAGAAACCAAGAGCCTCGCTTCACCAAACTGGGTTATCAGAGATGCCCCGCAATTACTACGGGGTGACAAAGTAACGGTGACACTTCCTGTTGATAGCGGCACGAGATTCTACCGGCTTAAGCAGAAGTAGCCGTTGTGCCTACCATTGTTGCCTACGCAACGGGTGCGCACGGTCCGGCATCGAGACTGGCACGCAGTTTTCACGGGCCCTGAGCCTGCGTTCAGCTATCGGGCTGACGATAATGTTGGCCGTAAGCGGTGTTGGGGCGACCCTCTGTTCTGCGGATGGAGGGCGTGGTAAG
>CAZJTM010000023.1:0-43764 GCA_964548925.1 uncultured Verrucomicrobiota bacterium
ATCCCAACCACGCCGGCGTAAAGAATTTGCACGTTCACAAAATCCCGCGGCATGAGCAGCATCCAAACCGGGATCGTCGAGGCCAGCACGACATAAAACGTCATGAACCCGCGCCAGGTTTCCGCCGACACCACGACCGGATGTTTCATGCCCAGCAGCACCGACGCCGCGCACAGGAGGGTTGCCAGCGGGTAGGCGAACTTGGCGGGGAACTGCTTGCGGTAAATCAGCCAGCCCAAGAACGGCGCGCAGACCGTGATGAACAGAACGCTTGTCGAGGCAATACCGCCAATGCGCGCCATCAGGATGCAATTCGCCGGCGTCGCCGTCGGGCTCTCGCTCGCGGGCGGGATCTGGACCGAGATGACCGTCGGCATCCACGGATGCGCCGCAAACGGCACGAGCGCCTTGCCCGGTTGCTGTTCCGCCGCGGCCCGCAGCACCTCGACCGGCGGCGAGGCAAGTCCCACCTTGGTCGCTGGATAGACGCTGGTGAGAGCCACCACGCTGAGATTCAGAAACGTGGCCGTGATCATGAGCAGCGTCACCATCAGGAAACCAATCATCAGCCCAAAGCCCACCTTGCCAAAGACCTTCCGCGCAATCTCGGCAATCGAACGGCCACCCTCATGCACCGAAACCACCAACGCGGACATGTCATGAACTCCGCCGAGCAACACCGCACCCAGGATCAGCCAAAACAACGCCGGCATCACGCCGTAGGCCAGTGCCAAGGTCGGGCCAACGATGGGGCCGGCTCCGGCGATGGCGGCGAAGTGGTGTGCAAAGAGCACGTATGGCTTGGCGGGGACGTAATCGCGGCCATCGTTGACGCGCACGGCGGGGGTGGGCTGTTCCGGGGACACGCCCAGCAATCGCTCCAAGCGGCTTCCGTAGAAGCGGCTGCCCGCCCAATAACAGGCCACGGCGATGATGAGAACCGTCAGGACAAACATACGCGCAACAGAACCTGGGCTGTGCCCGATGTTTGAGCATTTGCCAACCCGCCGCCCGGCGCAAGCCGGGATTTCAGCCGGCCGAGTCGCCCGAGGTTTCCTTCGGTCGCGTAAATGTGCTGACGAACCCCAGCGGCTTGGGGTAAACCTCTGCGGCAGAAATTGACTTATGGGCGCATTCCTGTTCACCGGCTGGGCCAGTGTCTTTGATCCACAACGCGGCCTTTGGGATTCCTGTTCCACGTTGCTCCTCCGCGACGTCGAGGAAGCCGCCGCCCGCGCTTGGTTCGAGGGCTGGTTGCAACATGCCGGTCGCGCCGAAGACGAGCACCCCCGCAAGATCGAGAAGATCACCGTCTCCCCTCTCGTGGACCGTCTCTTCACGGAAACCGGGGACGAGCCGCTCATTTGGCCCGCCGTGGAGGAACAGGCCGCGCAAGCGCTCGCCGCCAGCGAACAAACCTACGAGCAACAAGGGTATTGGGCGGACTGCGACGCGCTCCTCCCGCCCGCGCGCCTTCCGGCGGACTTGGAGGCGCTCCAGCGCAGCCTGCCCGAGGACGTCCGCTCCGGACTCAATTGGTCGGCGGCGGCGCAGAACTTCTTCCTCGTCTCCGCGCTGGTCATTCCCACCTTCGCCCCCGAGCCGGAGCCGGATTACGACAAGCCCGAACCGGAGAACACCGCCGAGGCCGAGGCGTCGAACCATGCTCGGCGGGAAGCGCCGTTCCCGGAGCTCGCCGAAAAGGAAGCCACGGCGGTGATCCGGGCACGAAACACCGTGGTGGCCGCGTGGCTGTGGCGCCGCTACGCCGCGGCCACGCGGCTGGCGCACAACCCCATTCGCGTGGACAGTTGGTGCAACGTGGCCGGGCCGGAAGGGGCCGCAGCGTGAGCGGGCTGCTTCGAGGGTCGCGCCTGGTCGCCGGCGAAGCCGGGCGTGGAGGCGGCCGGTGACCTCGTGCTGAACAACGACCGCGTGGTGCAACTCGATTCCGGCCGTCTCGTCGTGCCCGTGGCGTTTCACCGCTCGCGACGATCCGGGGCCTCGGTGTGCGCATTGAACTGCCGAACCGCGCTGAACATGCGGTTTGGAGTCCCGGCTGGAGCCGGTCTCGTGGAACCTGCCGGCGCGTGGACGAGCCGGCCAAAGCCGGGAGTCCAACCCAAGGGGATTCTCGGGGAAGGAGAAATCATGCTTACCTCCGCACCGCCACCGGCTAAACTGTGCCCATGCGCATTACCGGCGGAACCGCAGGGCGACGAATTCTGAAAGTGCCGAAAGGTCTGGCCGTGCGCCCCACGCCCGACCTGGTCAAGCAGGCGGTTTTCAACAGCCTGGGCGCGCGGGTGCTGGGCGCGCGGGTGTTGGAGCTTTTCGCCGGCACCGGCGCGCTCAGTCTGGATTGCCTCAGCCGCGGCGCCGCGTTCGCCGTGTGCGTGGAACGATCCTCCCGCCACGCCGACGTGCTGCGGCAGAACTGCCTCGCCGCGGGCTTCACGGCTGAGCATCTGCAGGTCCGCGTGCAAGACGTCTTCACCGTGCTGCCGCAGTTCGTGGAAACCGGGGAGAGGTTCGATCTGGTTCTGGCCGATCCACCCTACGGCGAAAAAAACGTGGGGCGGCGCTCACACTCCTTCGCGCAGCAATTGCTCGATGACCCGCATCTCCCGGGGGTTTTGGCGGCGGGCGGGCGGTTTGTGCTCGGCCACGCGCGCCGCGACACGCTCGAAGTGCCGCCACCGTGGCGCGAGGTGAGAGTGCTCAAGCACGGCGACAGCCTGATGCGGTTTCTCGAATGCGGCGCTTGAGCCCTTGTGGCGTGGCCGCAGGCCGGAGCTTGGGCTTGCGCGGGCACGCGCCAATCGGGTATTCACCGGCATGGACTCCCGCGAAGCGTTGGTTGCGCTGAATCTCATCGAAGGCGTTGGCCCCATCCGCGTCCGGCAATTGCTTGAGCACTTCGGCGACGCGCCCAAGATCCTCTCTGCCTCCCGCGCCGAACTGTTGCGGGTGCGCGGTATCGGGGACGACACGGCGGAGGCGATTGCCCGATGGGAAACCACCGTGGACCTCGCGGGTGAACTCCGGCGCATCCAGGAGTTCGGCTGTCACGTGTTGACGCAGGCGGACGCGGATTACCCGGAATCACTCCGCCAAATCTACGATCCCCCCGTGGTGCTCTACGTTCGGGGCAAGTTGACGGCGAGGGACAAGACCGCCGTGGCGATGGTTGGCTCGCGCACGACGACGCATTACGGCGTGGAGGTGGCGCGCAAGCTCGCCTACCAACTCGCCTACGTGGGCGTCACGGTGGTGAGTGGCGGAGCGCGCGGGATTGACTCGGCGGCGCACCAGGGCGCGCTCAGCGCGAAGGGCCGCACCGTCTGCGTGTTGGGCACGGGCGTGAACGTGGTGTTCCCGCCGGAGAACCGGGAGCTGTTCGATCGCATCGCGGAGAACGGCGCGTTGATCACGCAATTCCCCTTCAACCGCAATGGCGACCGGCAGACCTTCGCCATCCGCAATCGCATCGTGGCGGGCATGACCCTGGGCACGGTGGTGGTGGAAGCGAACCTGAGCAGCGGCGCGCTCATCACGGCGAACTTCGCCACCGAGTATGGCCGGCAGGTCTTTGCCGTGCCGGGGCGGATTGATTCGCCGCGGAGCAAGGGCTGCCACGACTTGATCAAGAAGGGCGCGAAGCTTTGTGAAGGGGCGGAGGACATCTTGAGTGAGTTCGAATACTTGTTTCCGTCGAGCAACCGTCCGCCGTCGCCGGGCGAAACCGGCGCGCTGCCGGCGCTCGAACTCAGCCCCAACGAGCAGAAGGTCTATGACGCGCTCCATCCCGAGGAATCCTCGGTGGACGAAGTCATCCGCCGCAGCGGTTTGCCGGCTTCGGCGGTGAGTGTGGCGCTGCTGGGCCTGGAAATGAAACGCGTCGTGAAACAGTTGCCCGGAAAACTCTTCATCCGCAATGCCTGAACGCCCGGGCCAGAACAGCAAGGGTACGTCTCAGTTCCTTGCAGGCGTGCCCCGACCTTGGAGCGCCGGCAGTCTGGTCGGCCCGTGGACGGCCTTTCCGCTCACCGGCGGACAAATTTGCCCCGCTCTCTTCGCGTGATACTGAGATGCGCCCGAACGGAAACCGGGACGAAAGCCTTGTTCGCTCGCGGGCTTGGGTTAGCATGGCCGGGCATTCATCGTGAAAGCGCCACGCATTCTCATTGTTGACGACGACGCCGGCCAGCGCAGCCTGCTGGATTCCTTCCTGCGCGGGCAAGGGTTTGACACCGTGGTCGTCGAGTCCGGGGCCAAGGCGCTGGCCACGCTGCGGGCGCAACCCGTCAGCCTGATGATCTCCGACGTGCGCATGCCGGGCATGTCGGGCCTGGAAACCCTCCGCCAGGCGCGCCAGGAGCACGCGGCGCTGCCCGTGCTTCTCGTCACCGCCTACGCCGACGTGAAGGAAGCCGTGGGCGCGATGCGCGATGGCGCGCTGAATTATCTCACCAAACCGATTGACCTGGATGAACTGCTCGCCACCGTGCGGCAAGTGACTGGTGTGGGCGACAGCGTTCCGCTCCAACTGGCCGAGGATCGTCAACTGCCCGCCCACGTCATCGCCCGCAGTCCGCAGATGCAGGCGCTCTTCCGCGACGCGGCGTTGATCGCCGCCTCGGAGACCCGCGTGTTGATCACCGGCGACAGCGGCGTGGGCAAGGAGGTGCTGGCCGACGTGATTCACGCGTGGAGCACGCGCGCCGCCGGCCCGCTGGTGAAGGTGAACTGCGCCGCCATCCCCGAGGCGCTGCTCGAAGCCGAGTTGTTCGGCCACGAGAAGGGCGCCTTCACCGGGGCGGTCAACCAGCGGATCGGACGGTTTGAGCAGGCAAGAAACGGAACGATCTTCCTGGACGAGATCGGCGAGATGGCGCCCGCCTTGCAGGCCAAGCTGCTGCGCGTGACGCAGGATGGCCGCTTCCAGCGCGTCGGCTCGAACACGGAGATTCACACCAACGCCCGGATGCTGGCCTCCACGAATCGCAACCTGGAAGAGGCGGTGAAGCGCGGCGGCTTTCGCGAGGACTTGTATTACCGGCTCAACGTGGTGGAGTTGAACATCCCGCCGCTGCGCGAGCGGCCCGAGGACATTCTGCCGCTGGCGAGCGCGTTCATCGCGGAGTTCACCCGGGGCCGGGCGCGGTTCTCGGCGGCGGTGGCGGAGACGCTCACGGCGTATGCCTGGCCGGGGAACGTGCGGGAGCTGCGGAACGTGATGGAACGCGCCGCGTTGCTGTGCCGCGGCGAGATGGTGCTTCCGGAACATTTACCGGCCCGCCTGAGCGGCGCGGCGCGTTTGCCGGGCAGTGGCGTTGAGTCGGGCGACACCGGACGTCTGGAGGAGATCGAACGCCACACCATTCTGCAGACGCTGCGCCGCAACGATTTCAATCGCACGGAAACGGCGAAAGCCCTCGGCATCAGCCGCCGGACGCTCGTGTACAAGCTTCAGCGCCTGCGCGAAGCCGGCTGCGAGGTGGACGCCCCGCCGAGTTGAAACCACCGACGGAAACCACCGGCCGGCGCGGCGTGTGTGGCGCGATCCGTTTTTCGCCGGCGGAATGCCGGCCCGCCAACCCCGTGCTCAGGCCGTGAAATGTCGGAGCAACTCCGATTTTTCCAGCTTCGTCAGGTCGGCCGCGAGGTGTTTCTGAATCTTGCCGCGCGCCGCCGGGGGAAGTTCCTCGAGCAACTGGTGATTAATTTCCTTGCTCACCGCGAGCAGGCAATGCTCCACGTCCGTCCGGGCGAGGAGGGTATTCAGCCGCCCGGCCAGTTGGCGCACCGTGCGCCTTCGCTCCTCGAGCAGGATGTTGTGACGCTCTCCGGCCGACATGGCGCCCGCGCCGCTGATCGGCCCCCCGTTCCGCGGGAAACGCCCGGATTGGTCGGTGACTTTGTCCGCCAGCCGTTCGTGCGCGCCATTGGAATGAAACTCGTCCACGAGTTCCAGCCGCGGGGTGCTGTGTTGCGGGTTGGGGTCAATGCGATACGCCTTGAGGCAAGCCAGGTCCGTCACGACGACGACTGTGTTCTTCATAGCATTTGAATTGACGCGCAATAGTAGCGCGCCCGGTTCGGAACAGCAACCCGACGCTTTGCCGGGTCGGGAATGCCGCCGTGAAGTTTGCTGGGAAGCCAGGGTGCGGCACGCATCGCTTTTGTCCATAGCTCTCCCCTCGTTCTCGGAACGCTGGGCCGAACCTTTCGAGCCGGAGGACCAAGAACGAGATCGAGGAGAATTACCATGCGGTCGGACGCGCCCGGGGGCGGGTCGGCTTGACACCTCGCGCGCGGTTGTTAGCCTGCGGCACCATTCCGGCGGCTGTCCCCGCAACCGTGCGTCGTTGCACGCGACCGAAGCCGAATGAAACCGCGAACACCGGAAACGTATTGACTGTTTTGTCCGTGAAAAAATCCGCCGCCGCCCGAACCCGGCAACCCGCGCCTCCGGCCGCCCCGCTGGCCAAAGCCATCCGCGCGATCACTCGCGCCCGGCAGTTCACCCGCTATCTGCAAGACCTGCTGGTGGAGCTTTGCGCGGTCAACACCACCCCGAACCCCAACGTGGCCGTGATGCGCCGGGCCGAGGGCCGGTGCTTCACCATCTTGGAGCGGGAATTGCGCGGGCTCGGTTTTGCCGGGGCGCGCACCGAGCGGCGGCCCGTGAATCCCGCGATCAAGAGCCACCGCCACTATTCGCTGCTGCATTTCACCAAGACCGCGCGCCGGCCCAAGGGACTGACCCCGGAGCAGACCTATGCCGGGCGGTCAAACCTGCTTTACGTGATCCCGGGCGTGAACGGAGGCCGCGACCCCCGCGCGCGATCCCTCGCGCTCAACGCCCACGTGGACGTGGTGGCGCCCTATTTCCTGCCGCGCGTCCAGAACGGCACGGTGTTTGGCCGCGGCGCCTGCGATGACAAGGGGCCGGTCGTAAGCATCGTTGCCGCGTTGCGCATTCTGTCCGAACTGGCGGCCAAGCGCGGGCTGCGGTTGAACCGGAACCTCGTCGTCATGTTCGTGGTGGAGGAAGAAACCGGCGGCAACGGCTCGCTTTCGCTGGCCACGGACGCCGAGGTGAAAGCGCTCTACGAGAGCCTCCTCGTCTGCGAATGCACCGGCCTGAAGATTTACCCCGCAAATCGCGGCGCCGTTTGGTATCGCGCCGAACTGGCAAAACTCCGCGGCGTTTCCGCCTTTGAGATGTTTGCCTTTGTGAACGAGCACTTGGAGAAAGAAGGCGTGGCCCTCCGCACGGAGAGCCGCCACAAGCTCTTCCCGCAGCGCCCGGTGCAAACCTGCCACGGCATCCTCGGCCCGTTCGGCGAACACCCGAGCCGCATCTGCGGCCACGTCCGCTTCACGATCCAGTTCGAACGCGAGCCGGATGCGCGGACGGGGCGGTTGGTCCGGGATTGTCTGGACTTCGGCCTCGCCAATTACCTCGGCCTTTACGGCGACAAGTCCAAGGTCAAAGACCCGGCCACCGGTAAGCCGCTGGTCGCCCGCCATTTCACCCTGGCCCGCGGCGGGCATGGCTTCGTCGTGGACGTTTACGGCGCCACCGGCCACATGGGCGCCATTCGCGAGCGCGACGGGGCCATCACCAAGACGGCGCACCTGGTGCGCAGTCTCGTCTATTCCAAGCCGCGAATTCAGGCCTTCGGCGGGCCCGTGACCCTGGCGCTGGCGCAAGCCGCGCCGGAAGACCGGCTGGTGCTCGAAGGCGGACAGGGCTTCATTCCCACGCACGACATTGACGAAGTCATGGAGCGTATGCGCCGGGCGGCGCAACGCGGCGCGGAAAACTACCTGCGCCGCATCGGCCGGCGAGAGCGGGGCGAGGACGTGGTCTGCGTCACTTACGAGAAGCTGCACAACGTCGCGTTCGACGGCGATCCATATTCCCCCTCCATGCGCAACGCCGTCGTCGCCGCGCAGGCTTGCGGCATTTGGGAGGACGAACCGATTCGCGGGTGGACCGTGTCATGCGACGCGCGGCTGTTTGCGACGGAATACCCGGACCTGCCGGTGCTCACGTTCGGCCCGGGCCAACTGGCCTTCGCGCATTCGGACCAAGAGCAGATTGACCTGACCGAGGTGCGCGCCGCGGCGGAGTTTCTTGTGCTCTTCCTCCTGCAGCAGACGGGCACGGCGAAGATCGCATGATTTGCCAACCCGCGAGCGTCAGCCGTTTGCGGATTCCCGTATGCGAGTTGCCAAATCCACCGGCCACCGGCGACCCACCGCCGGCGGGCGGGTGCGGCTGATGCCCACTTGCCGTGTGGCTGTAACCCCGCCCGCCTCCTTCTCCGACTTGGCATTGTTCTGAGGTACAGGCGGGGTGGTCAGGCTGGTGAGGCTGTTGTGCAAAGCGGATTCCTCTCCACCGTAATGACCGGCCTTCGAGCCGTCCTGGCCTGTGTATGGCGCGCGTGGGGGACGTTTGCGCCTTTGCGTCTTGGCGCCTTTGCGTTAAAACGTGCGGGCAATGTTCGAGTTGCTCAAAACAGACACTCACACCAAAGCCCGCCTGGGCCGGCTGATCACCGCGCGTGGCGTCGTGGACACGCCCGTCTATATGCCCGTCGGCACGCAGGGCAGCGTGAAGGCGATTGACCCGCGCGAGCTCGACGAGATGGGCACGCAGATCATCCTCGGCAACACCTACCATCTCAACATCCGGCCGGGGCTCGACATCATCCGCGCCGCCGGCGGGCTGCATCGCTTCATCAACTGGCCGAAGCCGATCCTCACCGACAGCGGCGGCTTCCAGGTCTTCAGCCTCGCCAGCATCCGCAAGATCAAGGCCCATGGCGTCGAGTTCCGTTCGCACCTCGACGGCTCGCCGTTGTTCCTCGGGCCGAAGGAGGCCATGGAAATCCAGCGCACGCTCGGCTCGGACATCGCGATGGTCTTCGACGAATGCCCGCCGCACGACGCCCCCGCCAAGGAGCAACGCCTCGCCGTCGAACGCACGATCCGCTGGGCCGCCGAGTGCCGCGAGCAACCGCGCGCCGACGGGCAACTCGTCTTCGGCATTGTTCAAGGCGGCAGCAACGCGGCCTTGCGCGAGGAGTGCGCGAAGGCGCTGGTGGCGATGGAGTTTGACGGCTATGCCATCGGCGGCGTGAGCGTGGGCGAACCCGAGCCGGAGATGATGAAAGCCGTTGAACTGACTGAGCCGCACTTGCCGACGCACAAGGCGCGTTACGCGATGGGCCTCGGCACGCCGGCGCAGATGATCGAGCTGATCACGCGCGGTGTGGACATGTTCGATTGCGTCCTGCCGACGCGGGTGGCCCGCAATGGCACGGCCTACACGCGCAAGGGCGCCATCGGCATCAAGGGTGGCGGGTTCAAGGCGGACTTCGGACCGATTGAGGAAGGGTGCGACTGCTTTGCCTGCCAGCGGTTCACGCGCGCCTACCTGCGCCACCTGCTCAACGTGAACGAAATCCTCGGCCTCCGCATGCTGAGCGTCCACAACTCGCACATGTATCTAAAATTGATGGCCGACGCCCGGGCGGCGCTGGCGGCGGGCACGTTCGGGGAATTCTATCGTGAATTCATTGCGGGTTATGTGCCGTCGCGCAGAGTTCTTTCCCAGCGCGAGGCCGCCAAGCTGGAGCGGTAGTCGCCCAACATGCAAAGCCCCGATCAAAACCCGCACGCCGGCACCGGCTTTCATTACGGGTTCGTGGTCTTGGGCCTGGTCGTGCTCGTGGTGTTCAGCGCGCTGGGGTTGGCGCGGTTCGGCTACACGAGCATTTTGCCGGCAATGCAGGAAGCGTTGTCCCTCACCAACACCCAAACCGGCGCGCTTCAATCGTGGAACTTGCTCGGATACATGCTCACGGTGGTGGGCGCGGGCGTGCTGGCGGCGCGCTTCGGGCCGCGCGTCGTGATCTCGGTTTCCTTGCTGATTGTTGCCGCCGCGATGGCCCTGACGGGGTTGATACCCTCGTTTGGCGCGGCGGGGGTGGGTCGGTTTCTCGCGGGCGTGGGGGGCGCGGGCAGCAATGTGCCGGCGATGGCGTTGCTTTCGGCCTGGTTCGGCGCCCGACGGCGCGGGATGGCGGCGGGCGTGGGCTCGGCAGGTTCGAGCTTGGGATTGATGGTCACCGGGCCGCTGGTGCCGGCCCTGCTCCAACGCGGCGGCGAAGCGGGCTGGCGGTTGAGTTGGTACGCGCTCGCGGCGTTGACGTTGCTGGTCTTCGCGGTGGTTGCCCTCGGGTTGCGCAATCATCCGTCGGAGATGGGTCTTCATGCTGTGGGGGAGTTTGAGACTGAACGCAAGGCCGGCCAGCCTCCGGCGCGAGGTGCCGCGCTGAACTGGGGCGCGGTGTATCGCTCGGCATTGCTCTGGAAACTGGCGGGCGTGTATTTCGGGTTCGGCTTCTCGTACATCATCTACTCGACGTTCTTCGTGCGCTATCTGACGGCGGAGGCGGGCTTCAGCCGGGCGGCGGCCGGGGGCTTGTGGTTTCAGATTGGTGTCGCGTCCGTCGTCAGCGGATTCCTGTGGGGCAGCGTGTCGGATCGTTGGGGGCGGCGGGCGGCGCTCCTTTGCGTGTTCGGCTTGCAGGGAACGGCCTTCGTGCTGTTCGGTCTGGGCCACAGCCCGGGGTGCGTGTACGGATCGGCCGCGTTGTTCGCCCTCACTTCCTGGAGCGTCCCGGCGCTGATGGCCGCGTTGTGCGGAGACCTGTTTGGCGCGCGACTCGCGCCGGCGGCGCTGGGTTTGACCACATTGGTCTTTGGCGGCGGCCAGGCGCTGGGGCCGTATTTGGCCGGGATGATCGCGGACGCGACCCGGTCCTTCGCCCCGGCGTTCTTGCTGGCCGGCGGTGTGGCGCTGGTCCTGGGAGGCGGCGGGTCGCTGCTTCTTCAGACACGGATGGAAACCACGGCGCGGGGCTGAACCATCACCAAGCCGTTGGGAAGACGCCCGTGTTGTTCACCAACCCCTGCTGCCATCCCAAGGATTCAAAGCGTCCAAGGATGGCCATCATCGAATTCCTGAACGCTCCGAGTCCTTGGGGATGCTCGAAACATGGCTGGCGACCCGCGGCGGGAACGCTGGGCGTGCGCCTGTCCGCCCACTGGCCGGGCGCATTTGCTGTCACTTCGGCGCTTCCGCCATCCCCGGCAATTCCAGCGTGAAGCATGCGCCACCCCATTGGCTGACAGTCGCCTGAACCGTGCCTCCGTGGGCGTCGGCCACATTGCTAACGATGAGCAGGCCCAGCCCCGCGCCGTCCTTGGGGCGTGCCTGATCCGATGTAGATTCTGGACGGTCCCCGGCGGCTTGTCCCGCAATCGCCAGCCCCGGGCCGCTGTCCGCCACGCTCAACACGAGCCGGTCGGGCGCTTTCCGCTGAAGCTCCAACACCACCTGACCGCCGGCCGGTGTAAAGCGCAATGCGTTGTCGAGCAGGTTGGCGAGGGCCTGCTCCAACAAGCGCGTTGAGCCACGAAGCAGCAACCGGGTTTCCGGCAGCCGTGTTTCCAAGCGCACGCCGCGCGCTTCAAACGCTGGCTTCAAATCCTCCGCCAGTTCACGCGCCAGGGCGGCGAGGTCCACCGGCGCGAATACTTCCTGCAAGTTGTCACGCGTCAGCCGGGCCAGCAGGAGCAATTCATCCACGGTATGACTCAGGCGGGCGGATTCCTCCAACACGCGGGCCAGGACCTCTTCGTATTCCTCGCGGGCGCGCGGTTGCTGGAGGCACACCTCGGCGGAGGCGCGCATGGCGGCCAGCGGATTGCGCAACTGATGCGCGGCATCGAGGCTGAACCGGTCCAGGCGGCCGAGCACGCGGCGATAGTTGTCGAAGGCATCGTTCAACGCGCGGGCGAGCTGGCCCAGTTCGTCGCCGGCCACGGGCGTCTCGATGCGCTGGTCCAACCGGCCGGCGCGAATCTCGTCGGCGGCACGCAGCATGGTCTGGAGCGGCTTGAGCAACTGGCCGGTGATCAACCACGCGCCCGCCACCGCGAGCGGCAACACCGCGGCCATCAGGCCGTAGATGATGAACAACTCCTCGCGCTCCTCCTGGACTTCGTCCGGATGCATGCGGCGTTCGTGCATATTGAAGGCGAGCAGGGCCACGCCGAACGCCAGGTAGATCACCAGCGTGTGCGCCATCAGCCCCAACATGAACTTCATCCGCAGGCTGAGCTTCATGCGCTGTCCTTGAGCACGAACCCCACGCCGCGCACCGTGTGCAGCAGCCGGGTTGGTTGGTTCTTGTCCACCTTCTCCCGCAGCCGCGAGAGATGCACGTCAATCACGTTGCCCATCGAAGACGTCCAGGAACGCTGCCGCCACACCTCGCGGGCCAGCATCTCGCGCGTGACGATGCCGCCGCGGGCCAGCGCGAGCTGGGTCAGCAAATCGAACTCGCGCGGGGTCAGCTCCAACAGCGCGCCGCCACGCACAGCTCTGCGCGTCACCGGATCAATCTCCAGGTCGCCGACGCGCAGGGGGCCGCCGCCGCGCTGCGTCTGGCGCCGCAACAGGACGCGGACGCGCGCGAGCAATTCGGCGAAGGCGTAAGGTTTGACGAGGTAATCTTCGGCGCCGTCCTCCAGGCCGCGCAGGCGCGCATCCAACTCGCCGCGCGCTGTGGTGATGAGCGCCAGCGGGCTCTCGGGTTTCGTGCGCAGCTCGCGCAGCAACTCCAGTCCGTCGCCATCGGGCAGGCCGAGATCCAGGATCATCAGGTCCACGCCGGGTTGCTCCAGTCGCCGCCGGGCCGTAGCCAGCGTGGGCACGGCCTCGACGGTGAATCCATTCTCGCGGAAACCTTGCGCCAGGCTCCTCGCCAGGTTCGCGTCGTCTTCCACCAGCAGCAAGGTTGTCATGGTCGAACCGGTAGTCTAGCCGCGTTTGGCCGGCGCGGCAAACTTACGAAATCTTAAGGCGGCGGCCTTGAACAACCTGCGGCATGTTTCACTCGAAACTCCGTCCCATGAACTCTCGATGGATGCAACCGAAGCGGCTCGCGGGCGGGCGACACGGCTGGCGCGCGGCGCTGACGGGCCTGGCGCTCCTTTGCGCGGCGGGCCTGACCGTTTCCGCACAACCGGTCGCGCCCGCGGTCCGCACCCTGCCCGCCTCAGCGCAGATCACCTTTCAGGGCACGTCCACGCTGCACGATTTCGAAGGGCGCGTGGCCGCGCAACCGTTCGTGCTGACGCTCGCCTCGAACACCTGGTCCGCCAAGGCCGCCGTGGTGTCGAGCCAGATGAGCACCGCCCACGAGGGCCGCGACGCCAAGATGTGGGACATGCTTGCCGCGAAGGTGTATCGGCAAATCACCGGCGAGGTGCGGCCTTCGCCCATCCCGCCCGCCGCAGGCACGAACGTGACGCTCTCCCTGCGCATTCGCGATCGCCAGCACGACTTGCCTGTGCGCATCACGGGCTGGACGGAAACCGCCGACGCGATTCAGTTCCGCGCCGCCTGGGACGTCTCGCTCAAGGATTACGGGCTGAAGCCACCGTCGGTCATCGGCGTGATTCGCGTGGGTGACCGAGTGCATCTCGAAGCGCAGGTCACCGCGCGCAAAGTTCTGGTGACCACCAATGCGCCTTGCGCCGGAACGAATTCAAACCCATGAAAACCTACATCCATCGCATTGAAACCTTGCTCCCGGCCCACTCCGATTCGCAGGAAGCCATCGCCCGCCGAATGGGCCAATGGGCTGGCGATCCGGTCAAGGCGCGTGTGATCCGCCACGTGTTTCATCGCTCGGGCATCGCGCGGCGGCACAGCGTGCTGCCCGATTTCACGCAACCCGGCGCGGCCCGCCTCTTTCGCACGGATGAGGCCGGGCGGTTGATCGAACCCTCGACTCAGGACCGCAACCGTTGCTTCATCGAACACGCCGGGCCGATGGCGGTGGAACTGGCGGGCCGGCTTGTGGACGGTGAGGCGGGTTTTCGGCGCGAAGACGTGACGCACGTCATCACGGTGTCCTGCACGGGCTTCGCCAACCCCGGCCCGGATTGGAGCATCGTGACCGAACTGGGCCTCGCGCCGACGGTCGAACGCTACAACCTCGGCTTCATGGGCTGCTACGCGGCGCTGCCGGCGCTGCGCATGGCCCAACAGTTCTGCCTCGCGCGGCCCGACGCCGTCGTGCTGGTCGTATGCCTCGAACTTTGCTCGTTGCACCTGCAAATGAAGACGGACGACGACTCGATCCTGGCCAACGCACTGTTCTCCGACGGCGCGGCCGGAGCGTTGGTCAGCGCGCGGCGGCCTGCCGGCGACCGCCCGGTGCTGGCCCTCGAACACTTCATGTCCGCCCTCGCCCCGGAAGGCCGGCGCGACATGGCGTGGGAGATCGGCGACAAGGGGTTCAACATCGTCCTCTCGACTTACGTGCCGGACGTGATCGCGGCGAACGTGGAGCGCATCGTGAGCGATTTGCTCACGCCGTGCGGACTGGAAACATCCAACGTGCAACTCTGGGCGGTGCATCCGGGCGGCCGCGCCATCCTGGACAAGGTGGAGCAGTCGCTCGGGTTGGCGCCGTGGCAGATTCAGCCGTCGCGCGACGTGTTGCGGGACTGCGGCAACATGAGCAGCGTGACCATCCTGTTCGTGCTCGAGCGCATGCTGGCCGCCGCGCAGGCGCCGGCCACGGTGGCCGCCATGGCCTTCGGCCCGGGCCTGGTCATCGAGTGCGCCATGCTCGACCTCATCCCCGCAACCAACCCGGTCGAGTCCGCCTCTCCCGAACCTGAACTCGCGGAACTGGCGGTGTAAGCCAAGAACCATTCTCCCATGCAAGCTGCTCAATTGCTCAACCTCCCGCTGGCGGACGCCGCCAGCCAAACTCACGCGGACGTGCTCATCGTCGGCGGGGGCCCGGTCGGCCTGCTGCTGGCGAACCTGCTCGGCGTTCAAGGCATCCGCACCTTGGTGTGCGACAAACGCACCACACCACTGGATCACTCGATGGCCATCGGCATCACGCCGCCATCGCTGGAAATCCTCAAGCCCCTTGGCCTGGACACTGTCTTCAGTCGCGACGGAGTCCCCGTGCGCCACGCGGAAGTCCTGGAATCCCGCACGCGCCTCGGCCGGCTGGATTTCGGCGAGATCGCCTCCGACTACCGGTTCTTCCTTTCCATCCCGCAAGTCCGCACCGTGGAAATCCTGGCGGAAAACCTGGCCAAGTTCGAGTCGGTCACGGTGTATCGCGGCACCGAGTTCCTGGGGTTGGAACAGGATGCGAACGGCGTGCGCGCGAAATTCCGCGGCGTGGACAGCCAGATCGGTTTTGAGTTGCGCGCCCGCTTCGTGATCGGGTGCGATGGCAACCGCAGCGCGGTGCGCGAGGCGGCGGGGTTGCGGGCGGACGGACACGTGTATCCGCAACGGTTCGTCATGGCCGACTTCCTCGATCGCAGCGGGCTGGGGAGCGAAGCGCGGTTGTTCTTCGCCCCCGAGGCTTCCGTGGAATCGTTTCCGCTGCCCGGTGGTTGGCGGCGTTGGATTGTGCTGGCTCACGATCTCCGCCATGAACCGCCCACCGATTACCTTATCCGCTCGGTGCGACGGCTCACCGGCTTCGAGTTGGGCGACGAACCAGCGCGGTTCGTGAGCACGTTCGGCGCGCGCCGCATGGTGGTGAACCGCTACTACGCCGGACGTGTCGCGTTGGCTGGCGACGCGGCGCACGCCATGAGTTCCATCGGCGGGCAGGGGATGAACACCGGCTTTGCCGACGCGGAAATGCTCGCCCGCATTCTGCCCGCGGTGCTCAAGGCGCCCTCCGTGATTCAATCAAGCTTCGACAGCTACGACCGCGTGCGCCGCCGGGCGTACCGAGTCGCCGCCCGGCGGGCCGAGCGCGGCATGTGGTTGGGCACGCTGCGGGGCCGGCTCGGCTCCCGCTTCCGCAAGCTGTTCATTCGCGACGTTCTGTTTCGTCCCCCGCTCCGCCAACGGCTGGCGCCCCACTTCGCCATGCTGACCATTCCATTCTGCAACCTCAAACACACGCCCCCACATCTCTTGGCCAACCACTGAATCCCATGGCTCTCACCCTCGACATCCGCGCCGGCATCGCCACGGCGGACAAGAAACGCGATTACAACGAACGGCTCTTCACCCGCGTCGCGACGGAATACGATCTCGCCACGCGGGCCATGTCGCTCGGGCGCGACCGCATCTGGAAACGGCGCTTGGTCAACCTGCTCTCTGATCATCCGGCCCCGCGCTGTGTGGACCTGGCCTGCGGCACCGGCGACGTCATTCAAGAATTGGCTGTCCGCTTTCCCCAGAGCGAGATCGTGGGCGTGGACCTGACCCCCGCAATGATCACCGTGGCGCGCTCACGCAACACGCATCCGCAGGTGACTTTCCGCGCGGCGGACATGTGCCACACCGGGCTGCCGGATGGCTGGGCGGACATCGTCACTGGCAGTTACGCGCTGCGGAACGCACCCGTGCTGGACGACGCGTTGTGTGAAGTGCGGCGGCTGTTGAAGCCCGGCGGGCAAGCGGCCTTTCTGGATTTTGCCAAGTCGCCAGCCCGTTGGCGGCAGGCGCTGCAACTGCCCCTGCTCAAGTGCTGGGGTGCCTTCTGGGGACTGGTCATCCACGGCGGCCCGGAGCACGCCTACATCGCCGAGAGCCTGCGGCAATTCCCGGATCGCCACGCGCTCCGCGCCCAGGTGGCCCGGCACGGATTCGAGGTGCGGGCGGCGCGGAATTGCTTCGGCGGCATGCTGGAAATCCTCGTGCTCACGCGGCACTAATAGCCCACGGCCGTTCTGGGTTGTGTATAAATCATGTAATAATTGTTACACGATTGTGCCAACTCCAGGAAAACGGCAGAAGGTTTGGGGGGTGAATTCTCTCCATGAGGCTGGACTCCAAAGCGGCACTGAAGACGCGCGCACTCCAAACGCTGGCGCGAGGTTCCAGCGGCCTGATGATTCGCGAAGCGTTTGGAGTGCGCGCGTCTTCAGCGCCGCTTTCGTTGTGTCCTAGCACCAGACGGGTTCATGTCCCCAAGACATGAAAGCACCTAACCATAGCCAGCCTTCGCTCCGCGGCGGATTGGCGCAGTACTTCGTCGAGCACCGCGAAGTCGGCTGGCTCGCACTGGCGGCGGTGCTGGTGTGGGGCTGGTTCGCCTATCAATCCCTCCCGCAACAGGAAGACCCCACGTTTCCCCGGCATGACGCGCTGGTGGTGACTGTGTTCCCCGGCGCGAGCGCCCGCCAGGTGGAACAACTCGTCACACGGAAACTGGAGGCGGAACTGGCGGAACACAGCGCAGTGGAGGAAATCCGTTCCCAATCACGCGCCAACGTCTCGGTCATCTACGTCATGCTTCGCTCGCATCGCGCGGGGCGGATCGCGCAGCAGTGGGACGAACTGCGCGCCAAGCTGCGTGGGCTTTCCCTGCCCGAGGGCTGTAAGCCACCGCGGCTTGACACCGAGTTTCAAGCCACCGCCACGCTGTTGTTGTCCGTCGTTTCGTCACGCCACAGTTTGCGCGAGTTGGAACAGGCTGCGGATCGGTTGAAGGCCGAGCTGCAACGTATTCCCAGCGTGGGCCGCATCCGGTGCTTTGGGAACGTCCCGGAGCGCGTGGAATTGCGCTTCTCCCCGGCCGACCTCGGGCGGTCTCCGCTTGGGCTGGAACCGATTCTCCGAGCTTTGACTGCGCGCAACGCCGTGATTCCGGCGGGCGTGCTGCAAGCCGGCGAAGGCGATGCCGCGGTGCAGGTCACGGGCGAGTTCAAACACGAACGGGAGATTGGCGACGTTTTCCTGGCCGACGGTCCCGACGGGGAACCAATCCGCGTGCGCGATGTCCTGGAAGTATGGCGGGGCGAGGAAGACCCCGCGCCGTTCCGCGTGGACACGCTGCATCGCGCGGCGGATGGGGCAATGGCCCGCGATCGCTCGGTGCTCCTGGCCATCGAGATGAAGCCGGGCGCCGTCATCGGCCAATTCAACCGGGCGGTGGGCGCCGCCGTCGAGAGAATCCACCTGCCCGATGGCATGGACGTGTTGACCGTGTCGGATCAACCCGCGGCCACGGCCCGGCGGATCGGGCAGTTTCTCCAGTGCTTCATTGAAGCGGTGGTGATTGTGGTGCTGGTCTGTTTGCTGTTGATGAACTGGCGCGCGGCGCTGGTCGTCGCGCTGGCGATTCCCTTGACGCTGGCGCTGACCTTCGGCGGCATGGCCGTGCTGGGCATCCCGCTCCAACAGATTTCCATCGCGGCGCTGATCATCGCCCTGGGCATGCTGGTGGACGATCCGGTCGTAGCGGCCGACGGCATCAACCGGGAACTGGCCGCCGGCCGCCCGCGCGGGACGGCGGCGTGGCTCGGGCCGCATCGGCTGCGTCGCGCGATTCTGTTCGGCACGATCATCAACATCGCCGCCTTTCTGCCGCTCGCGCTGCTGCCCGGGGACATGGGCGCGTTCATTATCGCCCTGCCGCTGGTGATCACGCTCGCGCTGGCGGCCTCGCGTCTCGTCTCGATGACCTTCATCCCGCTGCTGGGCTACCATCTCCTGCACGGCCAGCGCGGGTTTGAAGCGGGCGGCGAGGTTCGCGCGTCGGGCGTGTTCGGGTGGGTTGACCGGCGGTTGCTGGCGCTGCTGCCGCCGTATCAACGCGCGCTCCAGTGGGCGCTCCAGCATCCCGTGTGGACGCTGACCATCGCTTACGGCCTGCTGGCGGCCAGCACCGGACTCACCGGTTACTTCGGGCAGCAGTTCTTCCCGCCCGCGGAACGGCACCAGTGCGTGATTGACGTGCAGCTTCCCCAGGGCGCGTCCCTGGCACAGACGCGACAGGTGTGCAACCGGATCGCCGAAAGCCTGCGGAGTCAGCAGAGCATCGAGAACGCCGCCGTGTTCAGCGGCGGCACGGCGCCGAACTTTTACTACAACGTCCTGCCGCGCAGCCCGGCGCCCAACCTGGCGCAAGTGCTCATCAACACGCGCCGCACCGCCGACGTGCCGGGGCTGATCGTTGCGTTGCGCGCCGAACTCGACCGCGCGATCACGAACGCAACCTGCGTCGTGCGACAACTGGATCAGGGCCCGGCCCTGGAAGCGCCCATCACGATCCGGCTGGCCGGCGACGATCTGAACGTCCTGCGCGAACAGGCGGACGTCGTTTCGCGGGCTCTGCGTGAAGCGGGTGGCTACAAGATCAGTGACGATCTGGGGCAGCCGGTTCGCGCGTTGAGTGTGGAGGTGAATCAGGACCGTGCCAATTCATTGGGCATTTCCTCGCTGGACGTGGGACGCGCGCTGCAAGCGGCCTTCACCGGATTCCCGGTTACCGAATTGCGGGAAGCGGACCGGCTCGTGCCGGTGTTGCTGCGCATGCGACCCGAGGACCGCCACAAGGCCGAGAAGATCAGCAGTTTTCCAGTGCGTGGCGCGGGGGGGAAGACCGTGCCGCTGCGCGAAGTGGCGACGGTGGGGGAAGTGTCCGACTACGCCACCATCGCACATTTGGCTGGCCGGCGAGCCGTCACGATCACGGCCTTTGCGGAGTTTGGGCAGTTGCCGTCGCGGGTGCTGAAGCGCGCACGGGAGACGTTGGACCGGATGCTGTTGCCCGCGGGCTACACGCTGGAATACGCCGGCGAGGCGCGCGAGATGGAGAATAGCCGGCGCGAGATGCGGCGCGTGATGCTGATCTCCCTGGCGCTGATTGCGCTGGCAATGGTGATCCAGTTCAACTCCGTGATGAAGTCGCTGGTAGTGATGCTGACCGTGCCGCTGGGATTGGCGGGAGCGTTCGCGGGCCTGGCGCTCACGCGAGCGGCGTTCGGGTTCATGGCACTGCTGGGCATCGTCAGTCTCGCAGGCGTGATTGTGAGCCACATCATCGTGCTCTCGGACTTCATCGAGGAAGCGCGGGCGGCGGGGATGGAGTTGAAGCAGGCGCTGGTGCAAGCCGGGTTTGTCAGGCTGCGGGCTGTGCTCGCCACCGTGCTGGCAACGGTGTGCGGTTTGATTCCACTGGCGTTGCAGGGCGGCGAGCTCTGGCGCCCGCTCACGGCGGTGCATATCTTTGGCCTGCTCCTGGCCACGTTCCTGACGCTGCTGGTGCTGCCGGTGTGGTATTACCTCTTCGCGGCGCGGCTACGGTGGATCCAATGAGCCGACGATAGGCCGTCGCTCGTTATCCGCACGAGGCGATGCCATTTCGAGCGCAACGGCCTTTCCAGTGCCGCCCGTCTCGCGTTTGCGGAGACGGCGCGCGTGTCCGGCAGTTGACGCTTTCGAGGGAGCGCCGGTTTACTTCGTCGCGATCCCCAACTCCTTTAAGAACGGTCCGTTCTGCGGCGGGCGGCCAAGGAAACTCTGGATGGAGATGTTGACGTCGCGCGAATCGCCCGGCTCGTAAATTTCCCGGCGCAGGCGGCGGCCCGTCGGGATGTCGTAGTAACCCTCGGGTGAATTCTCGAACGCCGTCGCCATGTCGGCGGCGATTACGTCCGCCCAGGCGTAGCCATAGTAGCCGGCGTCGTAACCCATCAGGTGGCCAAAGTAGGTCACGAAAGTCGTGTCCTCCGGCATCGGGTAGAAGATGTCGCCCAGCACCTGGTTGGAGAGCTTGATCGTGTCCTGCTTGTTGTCCTCGTGAATCTGCGAGTGCAAGGTGAGGTCGAGGATGCCGAATGAGAACTGCCGGCGATAGAAATGGCCGATGGTGGCCAACTTGGCTTCCTTCAGCTTCGCCAGGATCTCCTGCGGAATCTTCTTGCCCGGGTCGCGATAGTCGGCGGCGAAGCTGTCGAGCACCTTTTTGTCCCACACCCAGTTCTCGAGCATCTGCGACGGTGCTTCCACGAAGTCGCGGGGCACGCTCGTGCCGGCGAAGCGGCTGAACTTGGCGCGGGTCAGGATCGAATGCATGGCGTGGCCGAACTCGTGGAAGAGGGTTTCCACCTCGTTGTGCGAGAGCAGCGACGGCTTGCCGGGAGCGGGTGGCGGGAAGTTGCAGACGAGCGCGACGGTCGGGCGCTGATACCGGCCATCGGGCAGTTGTTTGCCTTCGATCAAGCCGAACTGGGCGAAGTGGTTGAACTTCCCCTCGCGCGGGAACATGTCGAGGTAGAAAAGCCCGAGCGGTTCGCCCGTGACCGAGTCGCTCACGGCGTAGAGGAGGATGCCGTCCACCCACTGATAGGGCGGGGCAATCTTGTCGAAACGCAGCTCGAAGATGCGTTGGTAAATCTTGAACATGCCGTCCAGCACCTTCTCATAGGGGAAGAACACGCGGAGTTGCTCCGCGTCCACGTTGTACTTCTCCTTCTTCAATTGGTTCGCGTAGTAGCGCCAGTCCCAGAGATGAAGTGGCGGGTTGGCCGTGCCGGTGTCCTTGGCTTTGAGCGCCTGGAACTCGGCCTTTTCGGCGTCGAATTTCGGCTGGAGGCCGGCGGAAGTTTCCTGGAGGAACGCGAGGGCCTTGGCGCTGGTCTTGGCCATCTTGGGTTCGATCTGGTAATCGGCCCAACTCGCATAGCCGAGCTTGCGGGCGATCTGGTCGCGCAGGGCGAGAATCTGCCCCAGCAACGCGCTGTTCGTCTCGCGGGCGAGGTTGTTACGCTCGATCTCCAAGCGTTTGCGCACGTCCTCGCGCCTGGCGTTCTCCATCACCATCATGTACTGCCAGGTGACGTTGGCCATGATGGTGAATTCGTCGGCCCCCGTCTTGATCCCTTTCTGGGCGAGGAATTCGTCGGGCACGCCGGCCAATTCGGCCTTGGTGAACTTCAGCGGCTTTTGCGCCTTGGTGACGTTGCTGTCGAAGTCTGTGGTGAGGGCGGCCAGTTGTTTGCGCAGCTTCTCAATCTCGTCGCGCTCGGCCTTGGGCAGGGTGAGCCCGGCGCGCCGGTAATCGCGCATGATCTCATCCAGGAGCTTCGCGTTCTCGCCGAACAACTGCGGGCGGGTATCGGCGTAAGCCTTCACGGTGAGATAGACATCCTCCCGGTATTCCGTGCCGACGCCCCACTCCTGGAGCATCTTGATGGCCTCGGTGGCCGCCTCGCGCAGGGCGGCGTTGGGGCTGGTTTCCTTGAGGAAGTTGAGGCGGTTGCCAACCGTGCCGGCGAAGTAGGCCAGGTCGTCCAGCGCATGCACGGTGTCGTCGAAACTGACCTTGCCGCGGTCCAACCGGCCGATTTCGTCCAAGGTGGAGTTCCCCGTGGCGATGGTCCGCTCGACGAGCCGTTTCACCGCGTCCGGCGTGGTTTCAAACACCGGCACCGCGATCACGGAATTGAATCGTTCGGCGCGCTTCTGCGCTTGTTTGAGCGATTCGATTGGCCCGGTTTGCGGCTTCTTCTTATCCGTGGAGGAACAGGCGGTCATAAGCGCGATGAGACCCAGAAACATGAACCATTTCGCATGCATGGCGCGGAGTCTAGTCGCGCCCCTGGCCCTCCGCAAGGCGGCGTGCGCTTCGCGTCAGCCATTCTGCTCATGAACCTGACAGGGGTGATTTTGGTTCCAGCGCGCGGCGCAGCTCTTGCGTCTGGTAGTGTTTCAGGCGGGCGGGACATGGGTTGGGGCGACCAGACCGAAGGTTGCATCGCCGGCGATGGTTTGGAGCCGCGCTTGAAACCGTGTTGGGCGGCCAGCTTGCCGAGCCGGCGGGGCTGACTTTCTTCGTGCTTCTGTGCGTCCTCCCGCCGTCCCCGTTCGGCATCCTCCAGTCCGTAACGCCGCCCCCGGCAATAGAGTCCTGCCAGTTTGCGCGCCAGCGCCTTGGTGGCCACCAATCCTCCCTTGCGATGGCGGAGGCGTCGAACGAATCCCCCCAGGCCTTTATCTAGGCTTTGGACCCGGCGTCTGGCGCCAGCGCAAAAAAGCCGTCCCGCGCGGTTGCGCTGAGGCTGGACTGAGCCCTTGCGCTTTCCCCTCGGCCGGGGGCCCGGAGCTAACCCCCACCAAGACATGAAGTGCGTTTGGGTGAGCCAGGCACTCAGGTCAATCCCGGGCTCCGCCACCCGTTGGCGCCAGAGGCAATCCGCCACCCCCGGCAGGCTTGTCGCGTCCCGACCCCCACAGATGCGAACCAGCAGCGCGGGCACATCATCGATGGGCGGCGCGTTTTTACCCGGCGGCTTGGGGGGCTGCTGCGGGCCTGGCCACTCTCGGGCATCGGCGGGAGGTCTATCGCCACTGACTCGCGACGACCCAAGGCAACGAGGAGGAATAGCTGGGCCATCGCCGCCGGCCGTTGCCTGCCCGCATTTGGCGTTTCACGGCGGGTCGGACCGCGCTCACCATGGGCGGCGACGCCAAGAAACCGCGACAGCGACGAGCGACGCAGGGTGTGACGCTTGCCCGCTGAATTCACTGCCGATACGATGACGGCATGATGCTGTTTCGGTCTTTTCGCCGCCTGCCGCTGCTCGTTGCGGTCGGAAGTTGGAGTTGCGGTTTGGTCATCGTCACGCCCGCGGCCACCTACGCCGATTTCCGCGCGCAAGCTTTCAAACCCGCCGATGCCGCCAACGAAATGGTCAGCGGCAAGGCCGCAGACCCGGATGGCGATGGCGTGGTCAATTTCGCCGAGCATGCACTGGGTTTGGACCCGACGCGTCCGGATGCCAGTCGCGGAATCACCTGGCAACGCAACGACTCCGAGTTCGGGATTCTTTTCCAGTCCGCCGCGGCGACACAGGACGCGCAGCTCACCGTGCATTGGCGTTCCAACCTGACCGGCGCGGCCAAGCAAACCCTCGCTGCGAACATGGTGGACTCCGGCGCGGCGGCCACGCTCCTGGCCGCGACCTTGCCCCTGGCCGCAAGCGGCGCGCAGGCTTTTGTTCAACTGTCCGCCGCGGAGGTGACTCCACCGGCAGCCGAACAACGCTGGGTCTGGTTTGAGGCGGAAAGCAGCGGCGGCGAAACCGGCGCGGAGCTTTCCAACAACGCGATGATCTGGGTCAGCCCGGGCGGCAGCGTGCAGCGCAACGTCACCATCCCATCCGCCGGGACGTACCAACTCTGGGTGCGCAAATTCTGGAATCCGCAGGCGTTCCGCTGGCGCGTGGGCACGAGCGATGCCTGGAAGGAATCCAATGCGCAGACACTCACGGACTTGGTGACCCTCGGTGGCAACGCCGGGCGGCGCGTCGGCTGGGCCAACGTCGGCAGCGTCATGCTCGAACCCGGCACTCGCACCTTTCGCCTGGAAGTGCTGGCCGGTGACTCGAACACGACGGCGTACGATTGCTTCCTCCTTACCCGCGACGCCTTCACGCCCCGCGGCAAACTCAAGCCGGACGAACAGCCGCAGATCAACCAGCCGGGTTGGTTTGCCTTCCAACCCGCGCCCGACGCGTTCGGGTTCAGCCCGATTGACCTGCGATACTTGAACGAGCGCGAGGCCGGAGAGAAGGGCTTCATCCGCGCGAGCGGCGAGGATTTCGTCCACGAAAAGACCGGCGAACAGGCGCGGTTCTGGGCGGTGAACGTGGGCATGGGCTTTGTCGGCAACACTCGCAGCGAGCTCGACATCTTCGCCCGGGCGATGGCCAAGCGCGGCGTGAACCTGGTGCGCGTCCACGGTGCGATTTACACCAGCAGCGGTGCGAATTTCGGCCGGGTGGACACGAATCGCGTGGCGCAGCTCCACTACTTCATCAAGGCACTCAAGCGCGAAGGCATCTACACCAGCTTGAGCATCTACTTCCCGCTCTGGGTGCAACTCGGCCCGGAGAACTCTGCGTTTCCCGGCTACAGCGGCGGCAAGAATCCCTTCGCCCTGCTCTACTTCAACCCCGCGTTCCAAGCCATCTATCGCGAGTGGTGGCGTTACCTGCTCACGACACCCAACCCGCACACGGGCCTCCCGATCAAGGACGATCCGGCGGTCGCCTTCGCCGAGATGTACAACGAAGACTCGACGCTTTTCTGGACGTTCAACCCGGACGCCGGCAGCACGGGCAACATCCCCGACCCACAGCGCGCCCTGCTGGAGAAGCAGTTTGGCGATTGGCTGCTGGCCAAGTATCCCGGCCGAACGCTCACGCAAATCAAGAGCGCCGAATGGGCGGGCGTCAGTTCGCCGCAGGATGATTTCGCGAATGGTCGCGTGGGCTTCCGCGGGTTGTGGACGATGTTCAACGAGCGCAAGCGCCGCGACCAGGACACGGCGCAGTTTCTCACCGAACTGATGCTCAAGTTTCATCGCGAGACCTACGCCTTCCTCAAGCAGGACCTCGGTTATCGCGGACTGGTGTATTGCTCGAACTGGAAGACTGCCTCGGCCCAATACCTCGATCCGCTGGACAAGTATGCGAATGGCGTGGCCGACTTCTTTGACCGCCACGGTTATTTCGGAGGCGTGCATGACGGTCCGAATGCGTCCTGGAACATCGAGGTCAACCAGACCTACGACGACCGCAGCGCGCTCAAGTTCCGCAGCGCCGATGGGGCGACCGACAACTTCGACAACCCGATCTTCGACCTGATCTACCAGCGCCAGCCCTCGGTCATCACGGAAGTCAACTGGCCGTTGCCGAACCGCTATCGCGCCGACATGATCCTGGTGGGCGCGGCCTACGGGGCGTTGCAAGGCAGTGACGCAATCCACTGGTTCGCCGCCGGCGCGTCCACGTGGGACGGCTTGCCCGGCAAGTTCTCGATCCAGACACCGGTCGTGCAAGGGCAGTTCCCCGCCGCCGCTTTGATTTACCGCCAAGGTCTTGTGCAGACCGCGCCGCGCGTGGTGGACCTGCAGCTCGCCGTGACCAACCTTTACGCGCTCAAGGGCACACCCCTGCCCGCGCCGCAGAACTTTGATCAACTGCGCGGCAACGATGTGCCGCCCGGCGGCACGCTCACGAATGTCAGCGCGATTGACTCGCTGGCGTTCCTCGTGGGTCGCGTGGGCGTGGACTTCGTCACCAACGCCGTGCCACAGTCGCAGGTGCTCGACCTCTCGCCCTTCATCAACCGGACGAACAAGACGGTGCGCAGTTTCACGGGCGAACTGGAGTGGAATTGGGGCGTGGGCCAGTTGAAGATCAACGCGCCGGCGGCTCAGGGCGTGAGCGGATTCCTCAGCGCGATGGGGCGCGTGGAACTCGACGGCCTGAGCATCGAATCGCCGTTGGACTATGGCTCGATCCTGCTCGTTGCCCTGGATGGCAAACCCATTGCCACCTCGGCGAAGCTGCTCCTCCAGGTCGCCAGTGAGGAACTGCCCTACGAGTGGGCCACGAGCCAGCCGACCGGCGTTCGCACGATCACCAACCGCGGCACTGTTCCCTTGCTGGTGAAGAACCTCGCCGGCACGGTGCGGCTCAAGCGCGCCGACGCGGCGGCGATGACGGTCGTCCCGCTCGACTTCAACGGCTACCGTGTCTCCGGTCCGCCCGGCCACGCGGATGTCATCACGCTGTCAACGAACGCGCCCTATTATTTGATCGAGAAATGACCCCGCCAGGAGTCAGCGCTCCCGCAGGGTTGCAAATCCAAGGCGGAATCCACAACTGAGCGGGCGCCGCGCGAACACGCCGGAATCCTCACCGAAAGGCCTGAACGCCTCCCCTCTGAGCATTGTGGCCGGAGGCCACTTCAGCGTGCTTCCGGCGTCCTCGCCGGAAGGACCATTCTCTGCCTGGCTGCGAGGTGGCTCTTCCGGCGAGGACGCCGGAAGCTCGCTGGAAGTCGCCAAAGCTTGCGCGAACACGTCAAACACGGCATTGCGTGTTTTGAGGCTTTTGCCTCCAGCGCCACTTCCGGATATTGTGTTTCATGGTACAGACACAAAACCTGCACGTCCGCGCGATTGAACCGCTGCGGCCGCCCAAGGCAATCTGTGGCGCGCTGCCGTTGACCGAAGTTGCCGCCCAGACCGTGGTGGGCGGTCGGGAAGCGGTTCGGCGCATCCTGGAACAACGCGACCCACGCCTGCTCGTGGTGGTCGGGCCCTGCTCGATTCACGATCCCAAGGGCGCGCTCGATTATGCCTCGCGCCTGGCGAAGCTCCGCGTCGAACTGGCCGGCCAGATGGAGATCATCATGCGGGTCTATTTCGAGAAGCCGCGCACCACCATCGGCTGGAAAGGGCTGATCAACGATCCGCACCTGGACGGCAGCTATGAGATTCAGGAGGGCTTGCGCCTCGCGCGGCAACTGCTGCTGGACATCGCCCACCTGGGCTTGCCCGCCGGCACCGAGTTTCTCGACCCCATCGTGCCGCAATACATCGCGGACCTGATTGCCTGGTCGGCCATCGGCGCCCGCACGACGGAATCGCAAACTCATCGGGAGCTGGCCAGCGGGCTTTCGATGCCCGTGGGTTTCAAGAACAGCACGGACGGCAGCCTGCAGGTCGCGATTGACGCCATGGGCGCGGCGCGGTCGCCGCACAATTTTCTTGGCGTGGACGAGTTCGGTTTCACCAGCATCGTGCGCACGACGGGCAATCCGGCGGGCCACATCGTCCTGCGCGGCGGACGCGGCACGACGAATTATGACGCGGCGAGCATTCGCGACGCGGAGCAGCAGCTCGCCCGGGCCGGCCTGCCACCGGTGATCATGGTGGATTGCAGTCACGCGAATTCCGGCAAAGTGCCTGCGCGGCAGGAAGTCGTGTGGCGCAGCGTCATCGAGCAGCGCCTCGCCGGCACGCGCTCCCTCGTGGGCGCGATGATCGAAAGCAACCTGCACGAAGGCAACCAGCCGTTCCCCCAACCGGTCAGTGCCCTGCGTTACGGGGTTTCGATTACCGACGGGTGTGTCAGTTGGGAGACGACGGAGCGCATGTTGCGGTGGGGCGCGGAGGAATTGGGCCGGGGGCGAATCGCAAAAGAGGCGGCATGATCCGACGGTGGTTGTGGACTTGGAGGCCCAGCCGGGGGTGCTGGCGAGCGAGGGGAAAGACGTGAGCGTGGGGGGCGATTTGCCGCGACGTTGGGCCGGCAACCCGGGCATCCCACGACGATCCCGCTGGAAACATCGTCCCAAGCCCCGCCTCCACGATGGGCCTGCGCAAAAACTGCTTCATGGCAGATTTCCAGGACTGGGCTACCCAGTAACCGGCGAAGTGGGTCGCCGCTAACGCGCCAGCGTCTTGTGCAGAGCGGCGCGTCGGCAGACCGACGCCATCGGCAGGGGAAATTCGCGGCGCTCTTCCGAGCCGCCGCGGCAGAAGCAGGGGCATGGCGGCGAGATGCGACGATTTGAGATCACGCCTTGACCCCTTGAGCCGCCAGTCCTCGTCTCCCAATCTACGGCCAAGATTTCCTCTATTCCCAATGGAGGAGAGATTCGCATGAGGGCCGGAGCGAGAAGTCGCCCTGGTTCCTGGAAAAGCCAAGAATGCCCGTTCGCGTGGCGGAAGGATTGAGGCGGCCTGGCCGAGAAGTCAGATCGCGCTTTCCAAACCGGAGGGCGTCTGCTACCAAGAAACCATGAAGAACAAGACAGCTCAACCAACCTCTTTAACCGACAGCTTGAACCAGGTGCTGGCGGACTCTTACGCCCTCATGGCGCTGACCCACTCGGCACATTGGAACGTCGAAGGGCCGGGCTTCTTCGCGTTGCACACCGCGTTCCAGACACAATACGAGGAGCTGTTCACGGCCATTGACGAGATTGCAGAACGCATTCGCGCGCTGGGCGCTTATGCCATCGGCGGGCTGAATACGTTTGCCCAAGCTGCAGCGATGCAGGAATTCTCAGCGCCACTGCCGCAGGAGGAATACGTCAAACGGCTCATCGCGGCGAACAACAAGCTGCTGGCCGACGCCGCGCAGGCGCGCGATCTGTCGGGCCAGGCCAACGACGCCGAGAGCCAGGACCTCATGATCGGGCGCATCACGCTCCACCAGAAAACCGTCTGGATGCTCAAGAGCTTCCTGAAGGGTTGAGGCTTCAACAGCGTGGAGCGGCGGTCGGGGGCTTCGCGGGAGCACACCGCGGGTCGCCGCCTGCGCTTTGACACCGCCCCTTGCCCGGGCAACCTTTCGCCCTGCCATCCGTGCGTTCAACGACCACCGTGAGTCCCGCCGCTGCCGGGGCTTCATTCACGGAAGCTCCGGCGTGGAGTTCCGTGGGCGCGGGTTGGCGGCCCTTGTTCGGCAACTTCCGCCCTCTGGGCTTCAGTTTCGAGTGGCACGACTTCACCTGCCCCGACGAGTTGGATTGGGGGCGCAGCTTTCACCCCGGCAGCGTAGAGTTGTGTTTGAACCTCAAGGGGCAGGCCACGTTGCGCGGCGCTCGCGAAACCGTGGCGGTGCGTCCCCGCACCAGTGTCTTCTACGTCCAGGGCGAACCGCCGCTGGAGGCCAGGCGGCGCGCGGGCGAGACGCATTGGTTCATCACCGTGGAATTCGCGCGTGAATTCCTGAAGCAGCACCTGGCCACCGAAGCCCGGCATCTGCACCCCGCCGTCTGCGCGGTCGTGAAACGGAAGGCGTGTCAGTCCGTCATTTCGGCACCGGAGCCGATGGATGCCACGCTGCTGCAGATTGTGGAAAGTCTCCGGCATTGTCCCGTCTTCAAGCCGGCGCAGGCGATGTGGTTTCGCTGCAAGGCGCTGGAACTCGCGGCTCGGACTTTTTTCCGTCCGCCCGAGGGCGAGCTGTTCTGTACGCGGCAGCAACGCGCGGCTTGTGAACGCGCCGCCCGCGTGCGCGAGATTCTGAGCGAGCGTCTGGCCGAGCCACCCTCGCTCGAGGAACTGGGGCGGCTGGTGGGTTGCAGCCCGTTCCACCTGAGCCGGCAGTTTTCGGAAACCACCGGGTTGACCATCCAGCAATTCATCCGGCAACTGCGCCTGGAGCGTGCCGCGGAACTCTTGCGCAGCGGCAAGTGCAACGTGACCGAGGCGGCGCTCGAAGTCGGCTACAACAGCCTCAGCCATTTCACCGTCGCTTTCCGTGAAGCATTCGGCTGTTGCCCGGGACTGTATCCGCTCAAGTCCCTGCCGCAAGCGGCAACGCTGGAGACGGGGAATCCGCCGCTGCGTGGGGATGTTTGATCACCCAGCGGGGGATTGCTCGCCGAGGCTACGTCGGCAAGTCCTTGCCCGTCGTCGTCACCGTGAGCTTGCCGTGCTTGACACCCTTGGCCGCGATGAGTTCGTCGGCAATGCGTTTTACCGACGCCGCCGGTCCCCGCACGACCAAAACCTCCAGGCAGTTGTGATGGTCGAGATGCACGTGCAGCGCCGAGATGATCAGGTCGTGGTGATCATGCTGGATGTCGGTAAGCGTCTCTTGGACGTGCTGCTTGTGGTGGTCATAGACGAGCGTGATCGTGCCAGCGATTTCGCCGGAGCCGGTTCTCTGCCGGTGTTCGACGAGATGATCCCGGATCATGTCCGCAATGGCGAGCGAGCGGTTGGTGTAACCCTTCTCAGCAGTCATGGCGTCCAGTTGCCGCATCAGTGTCGGCGGCAGTGAGACGGTGAATCGGGCGGCAGTTTCTTTCTTCATAGTGCGCGGATGGAAGCGTATCCAACCGATTTCCGGAGTCAAACCCCTGCACGGCCATTCGGGCGTTTGGAGAATTTGAATTTGGGCCAATGCATAATTCTCCAGTTACCTCAAGCTGCGGTGGCTTCACATGCTGTTGCCAACTACCAATGGTGGTCGCTTGAGAACTGTGCATATCCCTGTTTGAATATTCAGGCTTCGACGATTTCAACGATTCCGAGCAATATCTCAGTCAAACCCGGGAGTCGTTGAAGCGCCGGTTTCCGACCCCGGCGCGAACTTCGAATTTCACGTGCGCCGGGTCGGAGCTCGGCATTCCAACGTGCGCTTTGCCATGCAGAACTGATGCCTCACAGGTTTTGACCTGGGTGTTTCACACCGGAGTTGATTCATGGCCGAGGAAGTGTTTGTTGCAGGAAAGTCGCGTTTCAAATCCGTCCGTGACCGCTGGTCAGTGTGAAAACGAAGACGCTTTTGGGCTGGGGAAGGTGGGAAGAGTTTTGGCCGACGCCGCTGCCTTCGTGAAACGGATTCTGTCGGTTTCGCGCCTCGCCCGGACTGAAGGCCCGCACGCTAATCACTCCACAACGGCAGCACCATGAGCCGCCGATGGCACAAGCGAAAGGCCGCCAGCCGCAGCCCGGCGCTGCGCACCTTATACAGACACCCCCCGAACGCCCGCGAGCACTGCCGCCGCCACTTTCAGGTTCTTCACGAAGGAGCGCGAAGGGAGAAGTGGTGTGGTCAAGGGCGCGCCGAGTAGGCAGGCCGGATGAACAGAGAACCGACCGCGGATCATCCGCCACTGTTGAGGCGGGTAGAGCTTGCCGAACTGCGCGGGGGCCGGAACGGCGATGAATTGGGTTTGGCTTGCCTTGCGGCACGGTCAAAGCCCTCGATAAGTCATTAACCGAGTGACCTGCGGCTTCCGTAACGAGGATTACCTCTTCCTCAGAATCCGTCCGGCCTTTCCCGTGACTCCGTGAAGAACCAATTATCTGGGCGCGCCTTTTTAGCGCGGCCATTGCTGTGCTACGCCCGCCGGAGCGGGCCGAGGAAGTTGGCGGCAGGATGTCATTTGACGTTCCGGCGGATTGGTGGAACGTAGGGGCACGCATGAGAATCACCGACACTGAACAGCGTTATCAAGGGCATTGCTGGAGACTGGCGGCTTTGATTTCATGGGTTGCCATCGGGGCGGCCTTCGCCGGGGACTGGCCGCAGTACCGCGGGCCCACCCAGGATGGCGTTTCGACGGATCGGATCAACCGTCAGTGGACCGGCAGCGTGACGAACGCCCTTTGGACCGTTCATCTCACCAACGGGCTGACCAGCCTGGCCGTGAGCCAGGGGCGTGTCTTCACCCAAGTCGCGGGCGGTTTCGACGGGGAGGGCCTTCCGCGAAAGGAGTACTGTCTCGCGTTGAGCGCGACGAATGGCACCGTGCTTTGGTCCACCGAGGTGGAGAACTGGCCGTCGAATCTCTATCCCGGTTTCGGCGTGGGCTCCACGGATGACGGGCCCCGGAGCACGCCGACGATCGAGGGGGACTCGGTTTACGTGCTGTCCGCGTATCTCAAGCTCTGGCGGCTCAACGTCACCAATGGCGCCGTCGTGTGGCAAAAAGACCTGCGATCGCTCTACGGCGGCAGCGTCATCGGCTGGCAAAACGCCGCCTCCCCGCTCGTGGACAACGGGCTGATCTTCATCAACGTCAACGCCGGCACCCAGCGGATCATGGCCCTGCGCACCTCGGACGGCAGCCTCGCTTGGCGCTCGCAGAACGAAGCCATGACGCATGCCACGCCGGTCCTGGCCACCATCCACGGCGTGCGCCAATTGGTGTTCGCCACCCAGAGCGGTTTGGTCGGCTTGAATCCCGACGATGGGACGCAGTTCTGGCGCATGAATCATCCGTTCAGTTACAGCACCAGCCTGGCGGTGTCGCCGGTGGTGTACAGCAACATGGTCTTCACCTCGGGCTCGTACGGCATGGGATCGGCCGTCACCCGCGTGAACTGGACCAATGACACTTGGACGACCACGCTGCTGTGGCATAACGCCTCAAGTTCGCGGCAGAGCCACTGGATGACGCCGGTCTGCCACAACGGTTTCCTGTATGGGCCGTATGGCTCGTCGGCCAGCTCGCCGCTCAAGTGTGTCGAGATGGCCACGGGCACGGAGAAATGGTCGGTCAACAACTTCGGTCGTGGCGGGGTGCTGCTGGTGAACGACCAACTCCTCGGGCTGACCGAACGGGGCGCGCTGGTGTTGATCCAGCCGAACCCCGACGCCTACACCGAACTGGCCCGCTTCCAAACGATCCCGAACTACAACGCAGACGCCAACAAATGCTGGAACGTCCCCGCCGTGGCTGACGGCCGGGTGTATGTCCGGAGCACGGCTTACGCAGCGGCTTTCGATCTCTCCGTGCCGGACTTGAAACTGGACGCCCCCCAAATGGGTCCGGCGAACCAGATGCAGCTCATGGTGCGCACATCCGAGGGGACACCCGTCAATGCCAACCGCCTGACTTCGCTGGAAGTCCGCGCCTCGACCAACTTGGCGCTTGCCCCGACAGCGTGGACCAAACTGACCAACGCGCTGGTCTTGACCAACGGCGTGGTGCGTCTCACCAACGTGGACGCCGGAGCGCCGCGGCAGTTTTTCATCGTCAGTGAACCCAAGTAAGACCAGGCCATGCCCCTTGCCCCAAGCCCGACCGGACCGCGGCCTTGTTGCCGACACGCCTTCACCCTGATTGAACTGCTGGTGGTCATTGCCATCATCGCCCTCCTGGCCGCGCTGCTGCTGCCGGTGCTCGCGAACGCCAAGGAACGCGCCCGCCGCGCCAATTGCCGGAGCGCCATGCGGCAGTTCGCACTGGCCTTGCACCTGTACGGCGACGACGCCCGCCAAACCCTGCCTAGCGGCGCCCCCAACCGCCCCCTGCCGCCCGACGATGATCACCTCCCCGTGTTGAGCAATGCCACGAGCAATTCCATCGCGCAGTACGCCGGCGCCGCCCAAATGATGCACTGCCCCAGCTATGGCGATTGGTTCATCAAACAACAGGCCGAGCGACCGTTCGAGGAGCGCCAATACGGCCACGTGGTGGGCTACAATTACCACGGTGGCCACACCAACACCCCGTGGCCAGCCATCGTGGGCGATGCCACCTGGATTTCCCCGCAGCGTCTGACGGAGAATCCGGGGCTGGTCCTTCTGTCCGACATGAACGACTGGTCGCCCGGCTACGGCCAGACCTTCGCCCCGCACACGAAGAGCGGCCCGTTGCTCGAAGGCATGGACGCCTCGAATCAAAACCGGGCCGGGGCGACCTCGGCGCAAGCGGGCGCGCAAGGCGGGAACGTCGGCCTGTTGGACGGCTCGGTTTCCTGGAAAGACATCAAGCGGATGCGCATCTACCGCGGTTCCCAGCAGTGGGGCGACAGCGGTTGCTGGGCGATGTGGTAATCGCGTGGTCGCTATGACGCCCCTTGCGCGCGATGCGATCGTCGCTCCCAATTCTGCCGCTCCAACTCCAAAGTCCACCGGCGGCAGAGTCACAGCGGCACGGCGCCAAACACGCCGAACGAGCAATCCACCAGCCGCCACCAGAACGGGATGCCCCGCGCCGCGCCGAAGCTCAGCGCATACGGAACCACCGCCGCGCAAGCGATCAGGCCGAAGTCGAAGAGCCAACGGTTACGCACCGGATCACGCAGCGCGCCGACGAACGCCATGGCGATGACAAAGTGCCCGAACGCCAGCCAGTCCGTGCCGTAGGCAAGGAACGGATGCCGGGTCAGCGTCTCGTGAAGCGCCGATTGGACTTTGACCAGCCACGTTGCCCAAACCGGCGCGGGCGCGGAAGCGGAGGCGGCGGTTTCAACCAAGGGCCGCGCGCCCGTCACGCCGACCAGCCAGTCCAACTCGGTCTCCAGCGGAATCGCCGTCGCGCCGCTCAGCACAAGGCCGATGATGAATAGCGCGGTGAGCAGGCGGATGCGCCGCAGGAGTTGTTGGGCAGACGTCATGGGCCACCGCACTCCTTCGCCGAGGGTTTTCCATCCTTGCCGGCGCTGGTCGGCTTTGCCCCCGGCGCCAATTGATCCGGCCGGGGCAACTGCGTCAGCGCGTAGAGCATCACGTGGGCGACGAAGAAAAAGACCGCGAAGAACATCGCGAACGAGAGCCCGCTCGGATCGGAGGCTGGGTTCGCCACCCAGGCGCCGATGCTCTTGGAAAGCGTCAGCGGACGGGTGAGCACATCCCAACTGTTGAAGCGCATGAAGCGGCCCAGTGTCGTGCCGAAGCCGACCAACGCCGCCACGCCCGCCACGAAGAACCACCCGAGCATCCGCCCATACAACCGTGTCACCACCGCCTGCATGAGGTAGAGCGAGACGAAGCCCAACAGGAAACCCGTGAGCGCGCACAGCAGCAACAACGACAGATCCACCCAAAAGAACCGGTAGAAATCCCGCGTGAGATGAATCAGGTCCGTGAAGATGTAGGGTGCGTTCGGGAAGAACGCCAGCCATGCGGCGGCCAGGGCGGCGAACCGCCAGTCGTGCCGTCCCGCGCGCCGGCTGAACTCGGTGGCCAGCAGCGCGAAGAACAGCGGCAGCCAGGCCAGGAAGAGATTCCAGAGCAGAAAGGTGTACCGCACATTGCCGGTCCAGGCGATGCGCCCGCCCACCAGGGCGGCGCACGCCAGCGACGAAAACATCAAGGCGAGCATCGGGGCGCGCGTGTCCCGACGGAACAGGAACTCTGCGATCTTCATATCGAGGTAGCTTCGACAGCAGCGTAGCCGGTTTTGGTCAAACACGGGAACAGCAATCTCGCCTTGCGGCCCAACGTGCTGCCATGCTTCCAGCCGGCAGTTCCAACTCTCTCCTGTCAAACGCCCCGGGTTCATGCAAACAACAATCGCCGCGCCGCCTCGAACACGGTTTCGTAGAAGCTGCCGCGGAAATACTCCCGTCCGATGAAGCGCGTCTCGCCTGCGGGATCCCAAATAAACGGGCGCAACCCCCGACACACGCATGTCCCAGTCCGAAGTCGGCGTGTGGGGCGAAGGAGTTCATTCCTCAAGCTCTCGTAGCAGCGGACGTGAGTCCGCTCCATTGTTGCGAACAGGTTTGGCAACGCTCCTTCCGCCGCGAGCACGCAGCCGACGGGAATTCACGAGCTTCTCGGTGCAACGAAGAGCGGCGGTAAACCGCGCGCACTCCAGACGCTGGCGCGAGGTTCGAGCGTTCCATCGCCAGTTGCTGGCGGCTTTTGGTTTGCATGGTTTCTGTGCGAAATAGAGCGGACTCATGTCCGCGGCTCCTCCACGTTTACGCCCGATCCCGCGCATACCAATCCACGTTCCGCGTGAGCCAGACCACGACGGCGAGCACGGCAAACAATCCACCCGTGCCGAGCAACAGCGCGTAATCCTGCAATTGCAGCGCCACGTAGAGAAAGCCGTAGATGCCCGTCAACAGGCCCGCGACGATGAACGTCCGCCCACCGCTCTTGAGCATCTTCGCGCTGTGGAAACAGATCAGCAGTGTCGTTGCGCCCGCCGACACGAGGTAGGCCGTGCCAAACGGGATGAACTCCGACAACGACAGCAAACCGAGGTAGAAGAGGCACAGCGCCGCGCCGACCACGGCGTATTGAAACGGATGAATCCGCAACGCGGCGAGCAGCTCGAACAGGAAGAACGCCGCGAAGATCAGCACGATGAACAGCACGCCGTACTTGATCGCCCGCTCCGTGTTGCGATAGGCGTCAATGCCTGAGAGGAAGTTCACGCCGAAGAGCGACGCCTCCGCGTTGGCCGGCGTCAGGCCGGACTCAGCCGTTTGGCTGGTCCAGTGCTGCGGGAAGTTGCGTCCGTAGTATGAAACCTGCCACGTGGCTTCGAAACCGTCGCGCGTCACCTTGCGTTCCGTCGGCAGGAACGTGCCGAAAAAGCTCGGGTCGGGCCACGGCGAGGTCAGCTTCACGGTCGTCTGCGCACCCAGCGGCGCGAAGCTTAGCCCGCCGCTGCCGTTGAGCGAGAGATCGAGCCGGAACGGAATCGCGCCATCGCCATCCGGCAGACCTCCGACGCCGGCAAACACGCCGGATGGAAAACCGGTCAGCTTGCTGCCGGGCAACAGGGGGCACGTCTTCCCGCCCCACTGGAGATTCAGCGTTTCCTTCACGCCGCGTAGATCCGGAATGGCGAAGGTGACGAGGGCGTCGTCCCAGAGCACTTCGTCCGCCTTGATCCGCAGCTTGGCGAAATCCGGTCGCGCAAACTGCCCGGCGAATTCCAGCTTGCCGGCATAGACCACTGCCGGGTAGATGCCATAGCGCAACTGCATTGGCTTGATGTCGCCGCTGACGTTCAAAGCCGTCGGCAGGAAGCAGGCGTTGGCTGTGACCTGATCCGTAACCTCGACCTTCTCGATCTTACCCCCTGGCGAAATCCGCTCGCGCCACGCCTTCACGGTGAAGCGATACGGCACGATAAGCACCGGCCCGACGAGCTTCTGCTCGTTGCCCCAACTCGAAGTGATCTTCGTCACCGCTTCATTGCGCCGCCCCAGGCGCTCGTGCAGAACCGAGCGCACCATGTTCAGCGGAATCAGCAGCAGCAGGATCAACACGGCCACGCCGGCCATCTTGAACAGGGTCGCGCAACGTTTCAGGAAGGCCAGGGCCTCCGACACTCCAGGGATTTTCCGGTCATTCATTGCATGGGTGTTGTGGTGGTTGCTGTGTCAAGTTCACGACCGATCGGTCTTCGCGGCGGTCGCGGGAGAGGGCACGGACAGCTCCCACATCAGTTTCACGAGCGGCGTGGCCATCAATGCGAGGGCGACGAGGAACAATGGCCAGTTGAAGGCCCCCGGCAGGAGGTTGCGTATCGCATCCACTCCACCATCGGCGACCCGGATGGCGTCCGCCATGAAAACGTAAAGCGCCAGTGCCACGCCGGTGAAGTTGAGAAACCACACGTGCCAATTCGACAGCACCGGCAGTCGGGGCCGTTCAAACTGGCTCGCCAGCGTGCCCCACAAGATCATCAGCAGCGCGATGAGCACCGGCGCAAGCACCGGACCCCACCACGGCAGCGGCAGCAGGAACAGAATGTCCCAATCCAGCAACGATTGCGGCCAGCCGCACATGATCCGGAGGAAGACGTAGTAGCCCATGTCCCAGACGCCGAACGCCAAGACCATGTAACCGATGCGCACGCGCCATGTGCGTCCCGCCAGCACGCCCACGGTGAACAGCATGATCAGAGTGGCCAGTTCGCGCACCAGTTCCACCGGCCCCAGCCCGCCGATGATGGGGAGCGGATCCGGCTGGTAGGGCACGATGCGGTCAATGTGCGTGCGCAGGTAATACACCACGGCGGACTCCACCCACGCCATCGCGGCGGCGTAGGTGACAACGACGAGCCAATGAACTCGGTTCTGGAGCGGAGCGTTGAGCGGCTTCATGGATGGTCAGGATCGAGGTGAGGACGGGCGCGAACCAATTTGGAATGCGAGGCGTCCGGCCGTTCGTGCGCACCAAAACTGCGTCGCAAAGAGCACCACACAGAGCACGCCGACCAGCAGAAAACCGCCGGCGCCTGTGAGGCAATTCCGCTTCAGCCGCAGGCAGTCCTCGATCTCGTTGAGCAACTGCTGCTCGCCCAGCACGGCCAGGATTCCAATGGGAAGGGCCGCCGCCGTGGTGGCTGACGCGGCCAGGATCGCGGCCCGGCGAATCGCTGCGCCGGCTCGTGCGTGGTCGCCGTGAAGATGGCGCTGCCGGCGGCCAACGTAAGCGCCGGTCGCAACCCCGAGCGCGAACGTGCCGAAAGGCGCCCCCATGAACAGCCCAAACAGGACTCCGAACAACCCGAGATAGACGGCGACCGTAACCCAAGGGGTTGCCGCGTAGAAATCCCTCACCCACCGGCGTAGAAAAACGACGTCGAGACAAGCTCCCAATCCCAACCCGGTGAACGCCGCCGTGACAATCATGCCGAGCGGCATGCGCATCACATACAAGTGAAACGCCGCGGCGATCCACCAGAAATAGACGGACGCCAGCAGCGGACAGGCGAGGCCGACGCACAGCCCGACGATTCTGGATTCGCGCTCGCTTGTTGAGTCCATGGTTGGTAGGGGCACCACGCTTGCGCCCGCTCAAGCTGCGTGCAACGGGACGTGATGTTCTGATGCCTGTCTCACAGGAACACCGCTGAGTTCGGGGACGCGCTCACCAGCAGCGGTCAGCATTTGCAGCCGCGATTCCACGTTCGCGATCACGCTGTCCGGCGTGGAAGTCCCGGCGGTGAGTCCAACCGTTCCCGCGCCGGCGAACCACTCCGCCCGCAGGTCCTCCGCACTTTGAACGTGGTGCACGCGGTTGCAGTAGCGGCGGCACGTGTTGACGAGTTCACGCGTGTTGTTGCTGTGCGCGCCGCCGATGACCACGACTACGTCACACCGGGCCGCCAACTCCACCGCCGCGTGCTGGCGCAGTTTGGTGGGCTGGCAGACCGTGTCCACGAAGCGGACCTCGGATTGGGGAAAGCGCCGCCGGATCAACGCCACCAGATGCCGGACATGCTCGATGCGCTGCGTGGTTTGCGCGGCAACGCCGAACCGCGCCCGCGGTTGCAGCCCCAACACATCATCCTCGGTCAGCACGACGTCGAACTCGGTCAGGTCCTCAGTTAATCCGCGCACTTCCACGTGGTCGCGCTTGCCGATAATGACGGGATGAAAGCCCTGCCGCGCCAACTCTGCCACGGCGCGATGCGCGGCGTGAACCAGCGGACACGTGGCTTCCAGCACCGTCAACCCTCGCGTACGCACGGCGCCCACGCGTTTGTCCGAAGCGCCGTGCGCGGTGATCATCACGGTTTGTGTCTCCACCTCACCCGGCTCGTTGCGAAGCTCGATGCCGCGCGCGCGCAGCTCGTCCAGCACGGTTTCGTTGTGGACCAATTCGCCCAAAATGGTGAGAGGCTGGCGCGCGGCGAAGTCGAGGGCCAGTTCGATGGCGTCCCGGACGCCGAAGCACATGCCCAGATGTTCTGCTCGGAGGATTTTCATGGAGTGAGTCTCAGACGTAGCGGCGCCACGGCACGGCGCCGCAGTCTATTGCTGGCTGGGTGATTCTGGCGGCGCTCTGCCGAGACGCCGCTACGGGTGGTGGGTTCGCCCGCCTGCACTTTGCCATACAAAGTAACAGACCTCGCGGCTCCGGATGTGTTCAAACGATTCATGGATTTCCTACTTGGTCTTGGTTTGCTGGACGATTTGCTCCAGCAAGGAGACGTAGCCGGCAAAGGCCTTGCGCCCGGCTGCCGTCAGCGACACGGTCGTGAGTGGACGGTTGTTCTGGTAGCTCTTGGCCACGGAGACGTAACCCGCTTCCTGCAATGTGCGAATGTGCGTGGTCAGGTTGCCGTCGGTCATTTCGAGGGTGTCGCGCAGCTCTGTGAATGAAAGCTCCGGTGAGGCGGCGAGCATGGACATGATCGCCAGCCGCCCTTTCTCGTGAATGACACGATCGAGCTGGAGGAACGGTTCCGGGTTCACGCCGCGGTCTTTCGTTTCTCGGTGACGTAGAGATAAACACCGTAGGCCAGGTGCAGCACGCCGAAGAAGAAGCCCATGAGAAGATGATTTAACAGGGCGCTCGAATCGGCCTCCAGAATAGCCAAAGTCAGCAAAGCAGCTCCGGCTAGGGCCAGGATCAGCCAACCGAACAACTTGACGCCGCGCGGCATGAAGAAGGCAGCTGCGTGCAGGGCGCATCCGTAAAAGAATAGGTTCAGGAAGACGAAGAGAAGAACCAAGTCCTCTACCTCGAAAACTGTGAACAGGAGACTGAATAAAAGCCCCGATGCGAGCGGTGGCGTAAGCGCCTGCGTGACCCGCCGGGTCGGCGGTGACCAGAACGGCTCGCGATCTTTCAGCGCCTGCTTTCGCGCGATGACGAAAGCGCCTGCCACGGCCACCACGGCCGCCGTGAGCCACCAAATGCAGAACGCGCGCATCGCCGCCATCTTAAACCCGATGCCTCCCGCCGCAGCCACCACGCCGACCGTGCCGACGAACAACATGATCGGCGCCAGTGTTCGCCGGTAAAGGGCAGACCGTTCCATCAGCGTGCGGATAACCTGGAGATGTTCAGCGGCGGCGTTCTGTTCCATGGCGGTCACTTTGTCATACAAAGTAACGGCTGGCAAGCCCAAACTTCAGGCTGCCCAACGGGGCGAAGCGATCACTCCGCAAAGCCTTCGAGCCTCAAGTCTTGAGGCAGCCCGTAAGGGTTGTGCTCCGCCGCGCCCTTTCTTTCCGACAAGAGGTTTGGGACGCGGTGGAACGCGTTCCCACCAGGCTCAATGGAGGCTCAGTCATCGTCCTCAACCAGCTTGATCGCCCACTCAGGATACGGCACGTCCGGGCCTTTCATGGCGCGCCAGAGGATGCGGTTGAAGACGTCTTCCGGACAGCGATCCACTTCCTCCAAGGGCAGCCGGCTGGAGACGAGCGCGTCGTGGCGCAACACCGGATGCGAAACTTGTTTGGCGTCCGGATTCAATTGGTCGAGCGGCACGCGGTTGGGGACGCTGGTGAACGGGGTGAGGTCCGGCTTGTCCGTGAAGCAGTCGCTCATCGGTGTGGCGGTGGCGTCCATTTGATTCATCGGTGGCAAGCCGAGGATCAACTCGATCGTGCGCATCAGACTGTTTTGGTTGTAGCGCGTGCTGATGGTCTGCCGCCGCTTCGTGTAAGGGCTGACGACAAAGCAGGTCGTGCGGTAGCCGCTGACGTGATCCCAGCCGGCTTGAGGATCGTCTTCGATCACCAGGATGCAGGTGTCCGGCCAAAATCGGCTGCGCGACACGGCTTCGACAACCATGCCCAGCGCCAGGTCGTTGTCGGCAATCTGCGCCCCTGGCGTAGGGTACTGGCCGCGTGTACCTCCAGTGTGGTCATTAGGCAGGAAGAAGAGGCTGAGCTGGGGGAAGCCACCGTTGGTTTCAAATTGCCGCAACTCCCGGATGAACGCCGCGGCGCGCATAACGTCCGGCACCTTCAAATCCCAGCCCACGGTGTTCGTGTTGCTGTGCGGGCGGAGAGATTCAATGGCGGGATGGCTGCGAAGCTGCAACCGGCCTTCGCCGGTCTGATACTCGCGCCAGAAATCCTGCCACGTGATGCGGTCCTTGCGCTTGCGATCCGTCCAACCGGCATCGGTCACCATCCACTCGCCGTGGTTGCGGAACGTCTTGCCGTGTGCCAGCGCGTTGTCCCAAATGAATCCCGACGAAGCCCAAGCCAGCGCGTCCGATCCCTCGGCGTTTTTGCCGCCCGCGTAACTGCGCGGCGTGTCGGAACTGATCTGCCGTTCCGAGTATTCGTTGGCGATGGCGCTGTCGGTCCACTGATGGCCATCCGCGCTTTGGACGCCGGCGCAATACATGTTATCGAGCAGCACGAACTCGCGGGCGAGCTTGTGCTGATTCGGCGTGTACTTCTCCCCGAAGATGCACAACGACGCGTCGCCGTTGCCCTCCGGCATGTCGCCCAGGATTTGATCGTAGGAGCGATTCTCCTTGATGATGTAAATCACGTGCTTGAAGAGGCTGGGCTCGCCCACACGCTCCGGCACGGGCCGCGCCGGTTGGTCCGGGCGCGGGGACAGGAACGCCTCGGCCAGCTTGGGATAATGCATGTTGTGCAGCGCACGTTTCGTGAACGTCGCCAGCCGTCGCTGGCTTGGCACGGGAACAAGCGACACGGTGCCATAGAAGTCCTTCGTGCTCAGTTTCACCGGCGCGTTTGTGTGGAACACTTTGGCGGAACTGATGCCGCGCATGTTTGCCACGCACAACGTCCGGCGCGCGGCGTCGAACTGAACCGCCCCCGGAAACCAGCCCACCGGGATGAGCCCGACCACTTTCGAGGCGTTTTTCTCCGGCTCGAACTCGACCACGGCGACGGCGTTCTGCGTGCCGTTGCAGACGTACAGTCGCCGTCCCGAGGGATCGAAGGCGACCGCGCTGGGCTGCGCCCCGAACAAGTCGGCGGGCGTCTGGCGCGTCCAAATCTTCTCGATGACTTGATCCGTTCGGGTGTCAATGACGTTCAACGTATCGTCGCCGCTGTTGGCCACCACCACGTATTTGCGGTCCGGCGAAACCGCGAGAGCCGAAGCGTGTAGCCCGACGAGAAGTTCGCTTTTCACCATCCCGGCCGTCAGATCAATCACCGTGACCGAACCCTCGTTGGCGATGTAACGGACGGGGTCCACGCGGACGGTCGTTCCCTTGCCGGCGGGCGCGGTGACGTCGCTGCTTCCGGGCCGCCGCCCGCCGCGATTGCTCACGTAAGCCTTGCCGCCGACCAGCACCACATCCTGCGGCGCGACGCCCGTGTCCCATGAACGCAAAAGTTTGCCCGACCTTGCATCCAATTCATGCAGTCGGTTGGCCAACGTGCCGGCGACATACAACCGCTTGCCGTCCGCCGACACGGCCAGCCCGGTGGGAATCTCAGCCTTGTGCTCCTTCAAGTTCGCGCCGGGTACCGGCAGCACCGTCGGTTGTCCAGCTTGACGCGAGTCGGATACGGGGAAACTCCAGACATCGCCACCGGTGCTGGACAGATAAATCCGCCTGCCATCCGGCGAGAAAACCAGTCCGGCGAAACTCATCTGCGCGGTGATGACGTTGGTATCCGCAGACCGGGTTTCGTCCGCGCCGCCTTCCTCGCTTTCGGGCGCGGCCTTGCCTTTCGTTGTCGAGAGCGGAACGGTTTGCAGTACTTGGGCGCTCGCCGGATCCATCAAAACGAGCGTCCGGTTCTTGCCCGCCGTGGCAAGCAATCGGCCATCTGGACTCAAGGCGAGCGCCTGCGGACGCATGCCTGGCAAGGCGATGTGCTTGCCCGCCGGTGTCAGCAACTGCCCCGTGGGAATCTGGTGCCGATCCGGGGCGAAGAGCCTCCCGGCGGGCGGGTTGGTGTGGACGCAACCTATGGCAAGGACGAAGAACGCCAGGCCGACGGCCTGACCGAATCGAGCGCGAGAGGACCATTGCATCGCGCATTCTAGCCTGCTTCCCCAACCGGGCGTCAAACGCTTTGGTATGAAAACCGTGGGGACTCAGTTGTGCTTGGCAAAACGCACATCGGAGCGCCGGTTTCCGACCCCGGCCGAACCACCGGATTAACAACCGCCCGGGGGGTA
>CAZJTM010000024.1:0-43211 GCA_964548925.1 uncultured Verrucomicrobiota bacterium
CGAGTCGCGCTGGAAGACGGCGGGATCGTTGCTCACGGTCGTCTCAAACGCGCCGGTCTTCTTGCCCATGAGCGTGAACGCCTCGTTGGCGTAAGCGATGGAGGGATGGCCGCCATAGCCGACGTTGAGCGTGAAGATCAGCAAGCGGCGCGGTTTGAGCGGTTGGACGACTGCCTTCGCCGGCAACGCCTGCTCAATCCGCGCCCGCTCGTCGGGGTTTTGGAGGAACGATTGAGCCGGCGACACGATCAGCCCGGAGGCAAGAATCAGGCTGGTGAGGAGTGGGGAAAGGTACTTGGCGACTGATGCATCGATCCCCAAGTAGAGAATAGAACGGCTAGGTTCATGCCGATGGACCGCGACCGGTCCCCGGTCGCAGCATGCCGGTATTCCACTTCTACGCGACTGGGCAATTGCAGCCGCTGCGGACGGGGACCGTCCGCGGTCCGATTTCGTCATGCTGTCGTCACTTGTCATACGTCATTCCTGACCGTGTTCTCTCGCAATAGCGAAGCGCCAGATGGCCGCTCGGCTTTCGGTTCTCGGATTTCGCTTCATTGCACTCTCGATCGCTCGATTGTCTAAGTCTAGAGGCCGCCACCAGAATCGCCCGGACGACTACGATCGTCGCGAGCCGATTCCCCTGAGCCGGCCGGCTGCTCAGCGGGCCGGGGCGTTGCAGCGCATTGTTGGATCGTTTCCTCTTTCTCGCTGCCGTCTCTCAGGCGTCGCTGCAAGATCAACGTCGCACCTGCATAGCGATGGGTCTTGAAGAAGGAGTCGACCGAATACTCGGGGCAAAACAGCGCGTGGGCGCAGCTAATTGGCATTACCATTTGCGCCCGGCTCTTCTTGGCGACGGCGTCCATGAAATAGCGCTTCCCATTCTGTGTGAAAATGACAGCAGCATGTGCGGTTCTGTGAAGGTCTCTGCCATCAAAGTAACAGCCTCGCACGAATTCCGCGTTGTGGCCCAATTCAACAAGTTTCCGCCACGCCCACAAAGCGTGATCTTCGCAATCGCCGGTGCGAGTCGTCTCAAACGTCACGGGATGCTGCCAGAAATCGTTCTCGTTGAACACTGTCTTGTCACGGGCGTAGCGGCATTTGGAAAGCCATCTGCAAATTTCCTCGACCGATTCCACGCGTACCATGCTGCGTCCCTCGAAAAACCAAGGCCAGTCGTGCATACAGCCACTGCCAAATTGTTTTCGCGAAACTCGCTGTTCCGACTTCTCCCATGCGTCCTTGACAGGAATCGCTCCAACAAGACGCGACAAGACTGGCTTTACGACTCTTCCGAGTACGCTGCGCAGCTTCGATGGCGCGGACGGTTTCATGCGATCCAACAGTCAACCTGCACCTTCACATCCTCCACGGCGCACGCATCGCGCGCGAACGCAGCCGGTTCGCCGCGTCGCAGCCGGCGAACTCTTCCTTCACCGGATCCCATTTCAGCGAACGGCCCGTCAGGTCGGCGATGTTGATCAAGTGGCCGATGCACGCCGCCCGGTGGCCGATTTCCTCGTCCGCGCTCGGTGATTTGCGGGTGCGGATGCACTCCAGCCAGTTCGCGTGATGATCGTTCGCGCCGATGTTGACCTCGCGCGCCCGCTTGAGTTGCATTTCCTCGAAGAGCGACGCCGGTTCGCCTTCGATCTGCCCGCCGGTGGACATCGTGGTCACCCAGCCGCGTTCACCGACGAACACGCCGCCGAAATTGCCCGCCAGCCGCGCCCCGTCCGGCACGGCGTGGTAAAGCTCCTTCACCTGTCCCCAATGCGCCACGAGGTGCAGCAGCGTGCCGTTGGCGTAGCGGCAGGTGAACGTGGGGAACTCGCCGCTCGCCGGATGGATGATCTCGACCGGCCCACTCGTCTCGACGCCCAGCGCCCACTGGATCACGTCCGCCGAGTGCGACAGGAACCACGTCGAGGAGGTGACGCCGAACGCATCGGCGAACGACCACGGCACGACGCCGGGCGAGGGATTGATGTGATAGACGCGGTTGTAGGGCCGCCACGGCGCCGGGCCGACCCACAAATCCCAATCCAGTCCCTCGGGCACGGGCTCGGCCGGCAGCGCAAAATCCACCGGGGCGTAGGATTTGCCGCACTTGTCCAGGGCCAGGGCTTGGCGGCAGTCCTTGTAGCGCTCTCCGCCGATGAAACTGGAAATGGGTTGCAGCAGCGTGAACACGGACTTGATCTTGCCGAGCCCGCCCTTGCGGATGAACTGGCAGACGTGGCGAATCTCAGGAATGGAACGATACTGCGTGCCGGTCTGGAAGACGCGTCCGTAGCGCCGCACCGTTTCGACGAGCTTCCGGCTTTCCTGGATCGTCACGGACACCGGCTTCTCGCAGTAGATGTCCTTGCCGGCCTTGGCGGCCTCGATCGAGATCAAGGAATGCCAGTGATCCGGCGTGGCGATGAGGACCGCATCAATGTCGGGTCGCGCCAGCAGCTCGCGGAAATCGTTGTAGGCTGCGCACCCCTTGTAGCCGCCATCGGGCTCGTTGGCGGCGTAGATGGCCTCCGTCACTTCGCGCGCGTTGTCGCGTCGGGTCTTGTCCACGTCGCAGACCGCGACGAGCTGGAACTGTTTGTCGTAGGCCAGGCGTTTCAAGTGCCCGCTGCCCATGAGTCCCGGGCCGATTAAGCCCACGGTCACACGGTTGCTCGGGGCGACACCGCCGTTGGCTGCGCGGGCTGACGCGGGGATGAGTGCAGGCGCCGCCAGCAGGCTGGCGGCAGCTAAACCGCGCTCCAGGAAGATGCGGCGGGTGATTGGGCGAGCGGCTGGTGCGGGTTGGTTCCGCCGAGGACGCTGGTGGGTCGTGTTCATTCAGTGTCGGTTCCTGCCGTCTGGTATAGGGTCTTTTGGAAACCGGGTCAATGAGACCGTTCGCGCGGGGTGTGACTTGCCATTCCTTACCGAGAAGCTTGGCAGCGTTGCCGCGGCGGTGATTCCGGAGTCACCTCCAACGTGCTTCCGGCGTCCTCGCCGGAAGGAGCATTTGAGCCTGTCATCGAGATGGATTTTCCGGCGAGGACGCCACAAGCACGCTGCAACCCTCCAGCCGCGTCCGTTTGCGCGTTGAACACTTTGCGCCTTTCTTTGTCTGTGTAGGGGATTGGATGATTGACGTTGGACTGAACGAAATGGGAAACGAAACGATGAAACGAATTTGCAGATTTCTGCCCGCTTCGGCGGGGGCAACCAGCGGCGTGCTGGCGGCGTTCCTGGTGCTCGGCACGGCCGGGGCGAAGGAGAAGTACGACATGCCGAAGCTGAACGAGCAGCCGGCGGCCATGAGCCGTGAAGTGAAGCTCGCCACCAGCTTTGCGTCGGTCGTCAAGAAGGTCGCGCCGAGTGTGGTCAACATCTCCTCCAGCCGCACGATCCGGCAGCAGCCGTTCCAGCATCCGTTGCTGAACGATCCCATGTTCCGCCGGTTTTTCGGCGACCCCTTTGGCCCAGGCGGACGGCAACGGCAGCAGAAGGCTCAGAGCCTCGGCTCGGGCGTCATCGTGTCCGAGGACGGCTTCATTCTGACCAACAACCACGTGGTGGAAGGCGCGGACGAAGTGAGAGTCTCAATGGCGGATGGCAAAACGGAATACGTGGCCAAGGTGGTCGGAACGGATCCCCAGACCGAGGTGGCGGTGTTGAAGGTGGACGCGAAGAACCTCCCCACCGTAGCCATCACCGACAGCGACAAGCTGGAGGTGGGCGACGTGGTACTGGCCATTGGCAATCCCTTTGGCGTGGGCCAGACGGTGACGATGGGCATCGTGAGCGCGACGGGACGTGGCGGCTTCGGCGTGACCGATTATGAAGATTTCATCCAGACCGACGCGGCGATCAATCCGGGCAACTCCGGCGGGCCGTTGGTGGACGCGGAAGGCCGGTTGGTCGGGATCAACACGTGGATCGTGAGCGGCAGCGGCGGCAGTGTGGGACTGGGCTTTGCCGTGCCAGTGAACATGGCCAAGAACGTCATGGAGCGGCTCGTGGGTGATGGCGAATTGAAGCGCGGCTATCTCGGCGTCCTGCTCCAGCCGGAAATCACCGCCGACCTGGCCAAGGAGTTCAAGCTGCCCGATCAATCGGGCGCGATGGTGGCGGAAGTCGTGCCCGACACCCCGGCGGCAAAGGCCGGGCTGAAAGAGGGCGACGTCATCATCGAGTTCAACGGCAAGAAGGTGGAGGACCGCCGTCACCTCCGGCTCATGGCGGCGCAGACCGCTCCAGACACGAAATCCACGGTGAAGTTTATTCGGGACGGCAAGACGAAGACGCTGAGCCTCACCTTGGGCGAATTGCCGGCCAGCCAAGCGGGGCTCCGCTCCGGCGGCGAGCGTGAGCCGCAAAATCTGGATGCCTTTGATGGCGTGGAGGTGGCCGATCTTGATGGCCGCACCCGCCGGCAGTTTGGCATTCCCAACAGCGTGCGCGGCGCGCTCGTGATGAACGTGGACGAGGATTCCAACGCCGCGGAGGCCGGGTTGCGCCCGGGCGATGTGATCTTGGAAGTCAACCGCGAGCCGGTGCGCGACGCGGAGACGGCGATTGATTTGACGACCAAAGCCAAGGGCGACCGCATCCTGCTGCGGGTGTGGAGCAAAGCTGGGGACCAGGGCGGGACCCGCTACCTCACGGTCAACAACACGAAACGCAAGAAATAGCGCGGAGCGGATCTGGTTGTGGAGCAGTGTGGAGCGAGGCGCGAGGGTCGGCGGGTGCCGGCCCTCGCTCTCTTACAAGCCACCCGCCACCCCAACCGGGTTTTGACAAACCCAGCCGGTCGCGCATGATGGGGCAAGTGTGATTCAGGGTATTGACCATGGCTGTGCAATTCAAAGATTACTACGAGAGTCTCGGTGTCCCGCGCAGCGCGAGCGAGGCCGAGATCAAGAAGGCGTTTCGCAAACTGGCGCGGCAGTATCATCCCGATGTCGCCAAGGACAAGAAGAAGGCGGAGGAGAAGTTCAAGGAGATCAACGAGGCCTACGAGGTCCTGAGCGACCCGGCCAAGCGCAAGAAATACGATGAGCTGGGCGCGGACTGGAAGGCCGGCGCGGAGTTCCGTCCCCCGCCGGGCTGGGAGCCGTTTGGGGGAGGACGCGGTTTTCGCGGGCGCGCGCCCGGCGGGCAGGAGTTTCAGTTCGATTTCGGCGGGACGGGGTTCAGCGATTTCTTTGAGCAACTCTTCGGACAGCAGGCGCGCGGCGGACGCGGAGGCTTTCGTGCGCCACCGGGCTTTGGGGACGACGAGGCGGAGTTCGCGGAACGCGGGCGCGACGTCGAGGGCGAGATTCTCGTCACGCTCCACGAGGTGGCCCACGGCTCGGTCCGGGCGGTCACGCTCACCTCGGAAGCAGGGGGGCGAACCAAGTCGCAGACCTACAAGGTGAAGATCCCCGCCGGTGTGGGCGAAGGACAACGCCTGCGGGTGGCGGGTCGCGGCGAGGCGGGCGTGGGCGGGGGCGAGGCCGGCGACCTCTACCTGCGCGTGCGATACGCCCGGCATCCGGATTTCGAGGTGGACGGGCACAATTTGATTCACGAGGCGGAACTCGCGCCTTGGGAAGCCGTGCTGGGGACGAACCTGAGCGTGCCCACGCTGGCGGGGCGGGTGAACATCAAGATCCCGCCCGGCACGCAGAATGGCCAGAAGCTCCGCGTGCGCGGGCGCGGGCTGCCGCGGCGTGGAGGCGAGAATGGCGACCTCTTCGTCGTCGCGCGCGTCGAAGTGCCCCAACGGGTTGCCGACACCGAGCGCAAGCTCTGGGAGCAACTGGCGCGCGAGTCGCGATTCAATCCGCGCGCCGACTGAGCCGTAGCAATGCCGTAGGACAAGCTTCCAGCCTGTCTCAAACTTCAGCGGCACGGGTCTCTTGCTCGAATGCGAGAACTTGGCGGCGGCTCCCCAAAGAGTGATCGGTCAGGCAGAATATGGAGGCCGGCTGGAAGCCTCTCCTATGCCGCAACGCCCGCGCCCGCCCGAACTTCAACTGCATTCTTACGGCGGCGCGTCCCCGCAGGCGGGCAATTGTGGGTTGCGCCGGCCCGCGCGGTTCGCGATGCTGCAGCCATGTCGAACGCGAAAAAGCCGCGGAAACATAAGGCTGTAATGCTGGGCCTCGGGTTGGATAGCGACGGCCACCGTCGCGTAACCACCGGGCCGAACTTCCTGCTCGCCGGCGGCACGGCGGAGACCCACGAGGTCATGACCGAGAAGGCCATCAAGATTAACGAGAAGCTCAGCGCCAAAGGCAAGACGCTGGACAACGTCAGTCACGAGGAGTTCGATGACATTGCGCACGAGGTTGGCCTGAAGCGGCATCAACCCGAGCGGAACTGACGCCGGCCGGTTAACTCAATTCCCACGGCTTGCGCATCGCGCGCAACGCCAACTTGCGATTGGCGGCTTCGTTGTTTTCAAACGATTCCCGCACGGGATCGAACCTGAGCTTCTGTTCCAGCCGCGTGGCGATGTCGCTCACCTGGCAAAGCAGGTCCGCCTGCACCGCGTCTTCGATGGGGCAAACAGTTTTCTGGCGGCTCTTCACGCAATCGAGGAAATTGCCGACGTGGTTCGCGCTGCGAATGGGGAGGATGTTGGTGAGCGCCGCGGCCTCCTCCGCCAGCGATTCCGGGTGCGTGCGCAACATCCCGCGATGCACGAGCACCCAGCCGTCCGCGCCCTCGAACGCCGTGCCGTGATCGGCAATCTGCCCGTACTTCGTCTCGAAGGGCGTCATGTCGTTCAGTTCGGTCGGTTCGTTGTAGCCGTTGCGGGTGCCGCGGAAGTTCATCCCCACACCGTCGGCAAAAGTGAAATTCACCTCCCACGCGACGGCCGTGTCGCACGCGCCGGTCTTCGGGAAAATCCCTTTGCCCTGCACCGTCATCGCGCCCTGCATCATCGCCGGGTGTCCCCACAGGGCGATGTCGAGTGGATGCACTCCCCAGCCGGCAATGAAACCGAGGGCGTAATCGGAGTTGTACCACCACGTCTTGCCGTCGGCCAGGCACTTGTCGGCTGTGTAAGGGGTGTAACGCGCCGGGCCGAGCCAGAAATCATAATCGAGAGTGGCGGGCACCGGCGCGGGCGTGGTGGAGCCCCCGGGCTGGCTGGCGGAACTCCAAACATTGATCTGCTTCAACTTCCCAATGCGCCCGGACCGCACCAGAGCGACGGCCTTTTGGAATTCGCCGCTGGATCGCTGCTGCGTGCCGAACTGGAAAATGCGTTTCTTCTCCTGCACCGCCTTGCGGAGGATTTGGTCCTCGGCGAGGGAGAGTCCCATGGGTTTCTCCAAATACATGTCCTTGCCGGCGCGGGCGGCGGCGGTGGCCACGTGGCAATGCCAGTGGTCCGGCGTGGCGATCAGCACCGCGTCGAGGTCCGGGCGGGCGAGCACTTCGCGAAAGTCCGCGTACGTCTTGCAGTCGGTGTTGCCGTAGCGTTGGTTCACCGCGGTGCGTGCCAGTTCGAGTTGGTCGTTCTTCACATCGCACACGGCAACCACTTGGGCGCTGGCCTGCCCGAGGAAACCGCCCATCACCCCGCGGCCCTGCGGGCCAAGGCCGATGCCGCCCACGGTGATCCGGTTGCTGGGGGCGGGACGATTGCCCTGGCCGAGCACCGTGGCGGGAATGATTGAGGGGAAGACACCGGCGGCGAGTGTGAGGCCCAGGTTGGTGCGAAGGAACTGGCGGCGGTTCAGGTTCGTTTTCATGGCTGCGAAGGAAACTGGAGGTTCATGGTTACATGCGACGGCAGAAAACTTGGCGCGGACGGTGGCTGCGATGCAACTGCAAAAACGCCGCCGGTCTTGAGGCATGTCACCGCGCCCGTCGTAGTTCGGCCAACCAAACGCGGGTGGTTGTCGCACCGCGACGCGTCAAGTCCAACGGGTCACCCGTCCCGTTGCGTACGGGCGAAACCAGACCTTGTGCGTTGACCACTATCTGCTTGGGGTGATTCGCAGCCGCGAGGTTTTGGAATCCCAATGCCCGAACCGATCCTTCGGCGGCGTGGCTTTCTCCGGCAGGAGGATGTAGGCCGCGTTCTTCGAGTAGGCCCAGGCGTCAATCAGGTTCGCGCGCGGGAAGACCTTGCGCACCTTCCGGCTGGTGCCGGGATCATTGATCACGGGATCGCCGTCCTTCGTGAAGCCCACGCACACGACGAGATGACCGCTGGGTTCGCGGCCTTTCCCGCGCAGCCGGTTGTAGCAGAGCGAGAGCCCGACGGGCATGCCATGCGCCACCCAATCCTCCAACTCCGCCACGTCGCTCATCCGCGTGACGTAGGCGCGCAGGCCGGGAAACGAGCCGGCGTAGGCGGTGTTCAAGACCCAATTGCCCGTGCCGCCCCATTGCTTGTCATACACGCCGCTCACCACTTCCGGCACGTCGCGGGCGAGGTCGGGGCGCAGGAGTTTCTTCGACCAGAAGTCCAGCATCATCGAAATCGTGGTGGGACTGCACAGCACGCCGCCGTTTTCGTAGGCCATTTGGGAGCGCTCCAGCACGGGCAGGGTCTTGCCCCACGCGGCGCGGTTTGGCGGCAGCGGCGCGGGCCGCGCGGTGTTGTCCAGCACGTGACAGCCGAGGAAACGGATCCGCGGCAAACGGTTTGCGTCGCCGCCCATCGTCAGGCGGAGTTGCAGCCGACCGGCTTTCCGGTTCAAGACCAGCGTGTCGGTTTCCACGTTGCCGTCGGGGTCTTGCTGGTGCTTGACGCTTTCGCGTGGGTACTTGGCCGGGTCGCTCGACCAGAGGCTCATCACGTAATACTTCGTGGCGCGGTCGGGATAAACCGCGCGGGCTTCAACGCGCAGGTAGCTGTCCCGGGGCATGTCCGCGTTCCAGGAGACGATGAGTTCGTTCCATGAAATGCGGGGGGCGAACTCGGGTGACGTGAGCACGACCTCCCCCGGGGTCGCGCCCGGAAGGGACGAGAATCCCTTCAGGTTTTCGAGCGGGATAAACTGGCCCCCGCGGGAGTCAAGCTCGGCGGAAGCCGCGCGGGCGCCGAGCCAGCCGAGGGTCAGCACGGTGGCCAAGGCGGCGCAAGAACGGTCGCAGGCAGACGGCAACGATGACCGGCTCCGGGGAACTCTACTGGCGCAATTCATGATTTGTAACAAGCCGGGCGACTGTTTGCCGGAAGTCGGCCTGGCTGGCGAGCGAAAACGGCGTCATCGCAACGCAAGCCACCAGGTCCAAATGACGAGGGTGGTGGCGATGATGCCGGCGGCGAGGTTGATCTGTGGTTGGCGGGCAACGCTCAGCCGCTGCGCCATGATCGCGCCGAGCAAGACGCCGCCCACGAACCCGCCCGCGTGCGCCACGACGTCTGTTCCGGGGGCCAGCCCGAGCAGCGCAAACAGCATGAGGCCGCCGCCCAAACCCGCGATGGCCAGCCGCCGTACCGCGGGCGTGCGATGCCGAAGCGAGAGCCATTGGGCCGTGAGCAATCCGAGCGCGCCCATCACCAGCCCCGACGCGCCTAGGCTCAGGTGGGGTTTGGGTGAGAACGCCAAGGTGGCCAGGTTGCCGGCAACCCCCGCCAAGAGCGCGGCCAGGAACCCCGTGCCCGAGCCGTAACCGCCCATCGCCAGCCCCAGCAGTGGCATACCGATGGTGAGATTCATGGCCAGATGCCCGAGGTCGCCGTGAAGCCAGACGGCGGTGAAGAGTCGCCACCATTCACCGCGCAGCACCGCGCGGGCGTCCATGATCCCGGCGTCACGGAGTTGCTGGCCCTCCGTTTGCAGCCAGAAGAATGACATGACGGCCAGCGCCCAGCCGACGCTCGCCCAGTCGAACAGCAACCCGGAATGGAAGACTTCCTGTCGCCAAGGAAGTCTCCGATTCTCCGCCTCGTAGAGACGGATCGCCGCCCGCGCTGTTTCCAGTTGATCCACGCCGACCATCAAGCCCCAGCCGTCCTCCGCCGGTTGGATCACGTTCTCGATTCCTTGGCTGACGAGCACGAGACTCCAATCCATGGCCTGGCCGAGTGAACGCGCCGGAATCTGCACCGAGAAGGGTGGTGTGGACTCTGGGGCTTCGGGCATGTTCATGCGGGCGGGAATACGATAGACTGCCATCCCTTCGACGCAATGCCGAAACCCGCGGTTGTAGGGGCGGCGGGTCGGAGACAACCCGGCGGGATTCTTGCCGTAGGAAAGACCTCCAGCCTGTCTCCGTATCATACCTACCTTTCGCCGTCTGGTGACGCGCGGTTGGATTCACTCGCGCCGGCGAACGAGCCGTTCCACTGAGAATGGAGACAGTCGGGAAGCCTGTCCTACGGATGATTGACCAAGCCCAGTTCTCGTACCCGGGCCCACGATGCCTCCGGCGTGGTGTGGAGGATCACCTGCCAGCCGCGGGCCGCGCCAGCTTCCACGTTTTCCGGACGATCGTCGAGGTACAGCACCTCCGCACCGCGACAACCGGAGACTTGCTCCAGCACTTCATAGATCTTCGCCGCGGGTTTCATGGCGCGGACTTCGTACGAAAGCACGTGCGCCTCGAAATCTTGCATGAACGGGAAGTTCCGGTTGATGTGCTCGATGGCGAGGTCGTTCGTGTTGGAGAAGATGTAGGTCGGCAGGCCGGCGGCCCGCAAGTCGCCGTGGAGCGCAACCATTGGTTCGATGGGCCAAAAGATGTCCGCGAAGAAGGCGCCAAACTCTTCCAGAGTGCCGTCGAATCCGGTTTCCCTGCGAACGGCGTCGAAAAACTCCTGCCGGGTGATCTGTCCCGACTCGTAGTGGTTGAGGAGGGGCGATTGTTCGAAGAATCGTTGCACGGCGTCCGCATCCAGCCTGCCGCGTTCGGCGATCCGGCGCGAGGCGATGCGATAATCAAAGCCCAGCAGTACCTTGCCCAAGTCAAACACCACAACCTTTGGTTTCATTACGGAAAGCATCTCTTGCCGGCGGCCGGTCTTGGCCAGGCTTTAGTTCATCTCCCGTCGGCCTTCGAGCGCGCGGCTGAGCGTCAACTCGTCGGCGTATTCGAGACCCGTGCCGGCGGGCAGACCGTGGGCGATGCGCGTGATCCTGAGATCCGGCCGGGCCAGCCGCCGCGCGAGGTAGTTGCTGGTGGCGTCGCCTTCCACATCGGTGCCGAGCGCGATGATGATCTCGTGGATCGTTTCGGTCTTCAGCCGTTGCTCAAGCTGCGGGATGCGAAGGTCATCGGGCTCGACGCCGTCCAACGGCGAAATCTTGCCCCCAAGCACGTGGAACTTGCCGCGGAACGTGCCCGATTTTTCGATGCTCAACACGTCCACCGCCCGCTCGACGACGCACAGCAGCGTGCCGTCGCGCCGCGGGTCCTCGCACAGCGGGCAGGGCGATTTCTCCGTCAGCGCCCCGCAGGTCGCGCAAAACTGAATCCGCTCGCGGGCTTGGAGGATGGCCTCGGCGAGGGCTTTCGATTCGCCGGGTTCCGCTTGCACCAAATGGAGGGCGATCCGCTCCGCGGAGCGCGGCCCAATGCCGGGCAGGCGCGCGAGCGCGGCGGTCAGGGCGCTGATGGCGTCGGGGAGTGTGGGCATGGGGACGTGAATTCGTGGAGCCGCTGAACCGTTGAACCGTGGAACCCGAAGTTGCTGATCGAGCCGCGGCGGATGGTCCTGGGGCGGTCCATCGCTTCAGCCGGTCGCGTTTCGACATCCTCACATGAACCCTGGCAAGCTCAGGCCCGACGTGACCTTGCCCATCTCCGTGTTGGAGATGTCCCGCGCCTGGCCCAGGGCCTGGTTCGTCGCGGTGAGGATCATGTCTTCGAGCACCTGCGCGTCGGAGGGGTTGAGCGCCTGCGGATCAATCTTGACCGCGGCGATGGAGCCATCGCACTTGGCGACGATCTTGACCGCGCCGCCGCCGCTGGTGGCCTCGACAGTGCGTTGCGCGAGTTGGGCCTGGACTTGTTCGAGCTGCTGCTGCATGCGCGCAGCCTGTTTCATCATTTTGCCGATGCTGGACATGTTGTGGTGAGTCGTTGAATCGTTGAATCGCTGAATTGTTGAATCGCTAAGCCGCTGTGGCGTCGCGCGGAAACATGGCGTGGTCAACGCACATTCACAAGCTGGCCCTTGAAAATCTCGAGGGCCTTTTGAATGAGCGGATCGTTCTTGAAATCCTCCTGGCTGGCCGGGACGGCGGCGGCGGGCTGCCTCGCGGCCGGCGCGGCGGCAGGTGTTGGTTTGGTCGCCGGCGCGGAAGAGGGCGGTGCGGGCGGGGTTGTGGCTGGCGCCGCCGGGGCCGCGGGCGGAGTGCGAACGGGGGATTCCGCTTTGACGAACTTTACCTGCACGCCCGCGTGCCCGAACTCGCGCAGTTTCGTCTGAAGCAATTCGTGGTTGCGGGCGTTATCCACCAGCCCGATGTAGTCCGCAAATTCGGGATCGAAGCCCACCGTAAGGAGGTTCTTGGTCAGTGAAACCGGGTGCGCATTCACCAGGTAACCCTTGGTGAACTGGCTGACCCGCCCCACGGCTTCCACGATGCGGCTCCAAAGCTCCTCCAAACTGGTCCCGGCGGCAGGTGTCTCGGCCAGCGCGGCGACCTGCGGTTCGGTCGCGGCAGGGTAGCGGGTGGGCGAAACGGGCGGAGTGCGGTCGGCAACTGGGGAAGGTTGTGGGGTGGGCGAAACGGACCGCGAACTGACGTTCACGGCTATGGGGGCCGCAGCGGAGGGGATCGTTCCGCCTTCGCCGCGCAATTGCTGCAAAGTCCTGAGGACGGAATCCAAGCTCACCGCGTTGCGGGCTTCAACCGCCTTGAGCAACGCGATCTCGATCAGGATTTGTTTCGAGGCGGCGTCGCGCAGGCGGAATTCGGCGTCGGCGAGCACTTCCATGATGCGCGTGACGGCGTCCGTCGCAACGATCGTGGCCTGCTCCTTCAAGGCGGTGGCCTCCGCTTCGGACACCTCCAGCAGGCTGAGGTCGCCTTTGGAAACTTGGAAGACCAACAGGTTGCGGAAATGATTGAGCAAATCGGAGAGCAGGCGGCCAAGGTCCTTTCCGTTGCGCGCCAGTTGGTCGAGTTGGCCCAGCGCGGTCGTGACTTCGCCGGTGAGAATGGCGCGGGACAGATCGAGCAACTGCGCCTGGGCCGTGAGCCCGAACATGGAGAGGACGTCGTTCTCTTCGATCTTCTCGCCGCAAAAGCTGATGAGTTGATCCAGCGTGGACTCGGCGTCGCGCATGCCGCCGTCCGCGCCCCGGGCGATGGCGTAAAGCGCCGCTTGGTCAATCGTCACCTGCTCCAGTCCGGCGATGTGCGCAATGTGTTTGACGATGAGCGCCGTGGGGATGCGGCGGAGATCGAACCGCTGGCAGCGTGAAAGGATGGTGGCCAGCACCTTTTCCGGCTCGGTGGTGGCGAACATGAACTTCACGTGCTCCGGCGGTTCTTCGAGCGTTTTCAGGAGAGCGTTGAACGCCTCCTTCGTGAGCATATGGACTTCGTCAATGATATAGACCTTGAAGCGGGCGTTGGCCGGGGCGTATTTGACCGTTTCGCGCAGGCCGCGAATCTCGTCAATGCCGCGGTTGCTCGCCGCGTCAATCTCCAGCACGTCGAGCGCGCGGCCTTCCGCGATCTCCAGGCACTTCGGGTCGTCGTCGGCAAAGTCCACCCGGGGTCCACCGGTGGCGTTCAGGCATTTGGCAAAGATGCGGGCAATGGTGGTCTTGCCGGTGCCGCGCGGGCCGCAAAACAGATAGGCGTGCGCGATGCGCTTCTGCGCGATGGCGTTGGCCAGCGTTTGCGTGACGTGCTCCTGCCCGACCACGTCGGCGAAACGCTGCGGGCGGTACTTCCGGGCAATAACCTGGTACGACATTGACGATTCGCGATTCACGATTTACGAGTTGCGGACGATTGCCGGGGGCAATCGTGACCCCGCAATCGCCCGCAATCGCAAAGCGAAAACTGAAAGTGCCAGGGTGACCACGGCAGATGCCGAGCAAACTACCGTTGCTGCCTTCCGGCCCTGGCGGGGTTCGTAAGTCCGCATTCCATGGGCCCTGGCACGCCCACTGTGTCGCACCCGTCGCCCGGCTTCAAGGAGAAAGCGGGCGCACGAGCGAGTCGCGCGACTTGGGATGGTGATGCTTCAAAAAGGGGGCGTCGTCTGGGCTGTGTTCAGCGATTCTGGACCGCAGACGGAAAGTGGCAGTCACGGCCACAAGTGGCGGTTTTCCACCGGCCAACTTGTTCACAACACGCTCCCAGGGAGTTCGGGCCTAGTGAACAACTTTATGTTGCACGGTGCAAGGACAGCGGCCGGGCTGCTGCTTTGCGTCTCTCACGGCTCGGGGAGGTGTTGAGGCGCGGTGAACAACCCTGTGGACAACAATCCGTTGTCGGATGGGCGAACCGTGATACGCTATGCGCAGTTCATTGAAAGAACGGAGACGGAGGGCAGCGGTTGGAAAACCGCGGCCGGAAGTTTCCAGGATAATCCCAGGTGACTGGGGAAAGGTCGGGCTCGGCTGGTGGGCGCGACCCCTCTCAAGGTGTGCCGCGAGGCGCGCGGGCGGAGGCAGGATTCACCAGTTCCTCTGGCACGTTCGTGCGTGTCAGTAACGCGAACAAGGAACGAGGCGGTCAGGAGCGATTAGAAGCCGCTCCGAGCCGAGTCAAGTACCTCAGGCGGGTTTCGCGCCTGAGCGAATCGCAGTTACCCAGAGGGTAATCGGTTGCTACTGCGCACCAGAACGGGGCGGGCGACTCTGGCGGTTCCGGAAACGGGATCTGCCCAAGAAACCCATCGAAAGGTGGACAAAGAGAGCGTTCGCTTCGGGAAGGACACGCGGCCCGGGCAAGGTCCGTGAAACCCTTCCGGAACGGCGGCGGTGCTACAAACGGCACCGCTGGCTTGTGAGCGAAAAGCGACCTGAGAGGTAAGAGGCGAGACCCGTGGCACTGGGTCAACGCGCCGCCAAAAGCGGCGGCCGCCCCAGCGCTAAGTGGTGAAGACGCGGAATCCAAGTTACAAACGTGTCTTGACCTGGTTCGTAAGCCGGTGGCGCAACCACCAGCCGAAGCGAGCTGAAAAGCCTCACTCGAAATCTTGCGACCGCAAGGCGCAGGACGGCCCTGCTATGAGGCCGATGAACTCCGCTTGCCGTGGAGAATGGCGTCGGGAAGCCGGCAGCCCACGCGGCGCCTAATGTCGGCACGGGAAAGAGAGCGTGGCGCACTCCCATCCCCCGATTGGTCCCTGCTTGGCCGCAAGGCCGGGCAGGGACTTCTCGTTTCTGGAGTCGGTAGCGGAGACAACGAACGACTGACCTCAAATCCTGATTCGGCCGACAGGCTCAATCGGCGCTCGGGTTGCCGCCATAGGGCTTCGCCGACCATTCGCGAATCTGTTTCGCTTCCGCGTCAGGAATCCCCAACGACAGCAGAAACTCGTGATGCGCTTGCGGCGCGCGACTTTCGAACTCTGCGTGCCAGCGGCCCATTGCCGCGTTGCTCATTCCAGCCGCCCGGAGCATTGCTACCCAGAGCCGCTTGTCCACCAAACTACCGGCGGCGGGCCTGGCCACCCGTTTCAGCATGCGGGCCAACAGCCGTTGCTGTTGCTTTAACCTCGAAATCTCCTCCGCAGTCTCCTGCAACCGTCGCTTCAAGACGCCGGCGGCGGGTTTGCCGTGTGACGCGAGGCAACCCTTGATGTCCGCCAGCGTCAAGCCGGTTTCGCGCAAGCGGCAAATCCGTTCCAATCGTCGGCGATCCTTGTCGCCATAGACGCGGTAGCCCGATTCCGTGCGGTCACTTGGCGGCAACAGGCCGATCCGGTCGTAGTAGAGCAATGTGCTCCGCGACAGACCGAACAACCGGCCGAGCCGGGAGATGGAGAGCGTTTTCAAGTTGGTCGGGTCTTGGCGGGGCGGCGAAGCTATCGCCGCCCCGCTGGTCGGTTATCGGCTGCTGGCGCGGATACGGGCAATGTCCGTCGCCGGCAGGCCCAGCCACTGGAGGAAGCCCTCATGGCCTTCGGGATGCCGTTGCTCGAAGAGTCCGTGCCATTGTTTCATTTTCGCCTCGTCCAAGCCGATGGCCCGGAACAGGGCGACCCATTCATCCACATTCACATGGTTTTTCATAGTTCATTCTCTGTTCGTGGCTGGTTGAAGCGCCACGGTCACCGGGGTGACGGAGGGGACGGTAAAGTGTGAAGCGATAGACGGGTCAACCCCCTTGGCAACAAAACCGGGTTCTGCTTGGTAGCGAAGACAAGCCGGCGTGGGAGGCAATTGGACGCCTCAAGCAAGCGGGGCGACTTTCGCCTTTGAACCCGCAGCGGGCCTGCCTACATTCCCCGCGTGTCGGATGCCTGCCACACGCCGATTGATGCCTCGACGCGCTACTGCGCGGTGTATGGCCATCCCGTGCGCCACTCGGCGTCCCCAGCGCTGCAAAACGCCGGCATCGCGGCGCTGGGCCTGAACTGGCGGTACCTGGCCTTTGAAGTCTCTCCCGCCGAATTGCGCGAGGCAATTGCCGGCGCGCAGGCCATGCGCTTCCTGGGGTTGAACCTCACCGTTCCCCACAAACTCCTCGCGGTGGACATGGTGGACGTGCTCGACGACTCGGCCCGAGCCTGGGGCGCCGTGAACACGATCCGCTTCGAGGCCCAGGACCCCGCAGGGAATTGGTTGCCGTTGGCGCAGGTTTCCGGGGAGATGGCGAAAGTCCGTTCCCAGGGATTCAACACCGATGCGGACGCAATCACCCGTTCGCTCCGTGAGGACTTGGGCGTGGAACTGTTCGGCGCGAACGCGCTGCTGCTCGGCGCGGGTGGTGCCGGGCGGGTGGCGGCGCTGAAATTGGCCGCGGAGGGTGTCGCCGCGTTGTCGCTCGTCAACCGCACGCGGGAGAAAGCCGAGGCTCTTGCCGCAGAAATTCGGGAACGATTCCCCCAATGCCGCGTCTCTGTTGGATATCCGACCGGCTCGGTGGACTTGGCGGTGAACGCGACGTCGCTTGGCCTCCGGGCGGACGACGCCTTGCCGTTGGACGCCTCTCGATTCGACCTGCGCCGGGCGGGCGCGGTCTTTGACATGGTGTATCGGCCGGCGGAGACGCCGTTGCTCCGGGCGGCGAGGGCGGCGGGATGTCGCACGGCGAACGGACTGGGCATGCTGCTTTATCAAGGCGCACGGGCGTTGGAAATCTGGAGCGGCCAGCCCGCGCCGGTGGCGGTGATGCGCCGGGCGTTGATGGAACACGTTTATGGGCATTGAGCCGATCTTTGATTCAGGGACTTGGGCGAGGGTGCCGTTTCATTTTTGGTCGGTGGTGTTCTTCGTCACGGGGAGCATGGTGGGCAGTTTCCTGAATGTCTGCATCCACCGGATGCCACTGGACCTGAGCATCGTCTCGCCGCCCTCCCACTGCCCACACTGCAAGTACTCGATCCCGTGGTATCTGAACATCCCGCTGGTGACGTGGCTGTATTTGAGGGGGCGCTGCCGCAACTGCGCGGCGCCGATCTCGGTGCGTTATTTCCTCGTGGAACTGCTCACCGGGACGGTGTTCCTGGGCACGTGGCTCAACTACGGTTCGCAGTCGGCCTGGCTGGCGGTGATTTACTGCGGGTTCCTCGCCGGGCTGATTGTGGCGACGTTCATTGACTTCGAGCATTACATCATCCCGGACGAAATCACGCTGGGCGGGGCGGCGGTGGGGTTCGTGGCTTCGTTTGCGCTGCCCGCGCTGCACGGGCAGGCGACCAGTGCGGCGGCCATGAAGGAGAGCCTGTTGGGGATTGCTGTGGGCGCAGGGTTGATCTACGGGATTCTGCGACTGGGCAAACTGATGTTCGGTCGCCAGAAGCTGGCTTTGCACGGCGAGACGAAGATCGTCTTTTCGGAAACCGGCCTCATCTTGCCGGACAAAGCGATTTCTTACGACGAGGTGTTTTACCGGCGCACTGACACCATTGGCCTGCGGGCGCGCACGGCGGAAATGGTGGATCGCGGCTATCAGGACGTGATGGTCCGCCTCAGCCCGGAGAAGCTGCGGATCGGTGACGACGAGTTCGATCCGGAAACCGTGCCGCATCTGGAAGTCGTGACCAGCGAACTGATTCTGCCGCGCGAGGCGATGGGCTTGGGCGATGTGAAATTCATGGCTGGCATTGGCGCGTTTCTCGGCTGGCCGGCGGTGCTGTTCTCGCTCATGGTCAGTTCGATCCTCGGCTCGATTGTCGGGGTTATGGCGATTGTGCTGCGCCGGCGCGAGTGGTCCAGCCGGCTGCCATACGGCCCCTACATCGCAATGGCGGCGGCGTTCTGGCTGTTCGGCGGCCGTGAACTCGTCAGGATTTGGCTCGGGAGCTGAGTGGCAGACTCGGCAATGGCGTGGCGCGACCGAGGCCCCACTGATGGTGATGCTGTGAACCAACCAACCGGACTGCTCAACAAACACGTCGTGCCGGCGCTGACGGCACTGAGTGAGAACACGTACTTGTCCGCCATTCGCGCCGGCATGGTGTCCGTCGTGCCGCTGACGATTCTTGGCGGTCTGTTCATCATCGTGTCGTTCCTGCCCGTCGCGGGCTGGGACAAGATCGTCGCGCCCTACCTCCAACTCCTCGAAGTTCCGGTGACGGCTACCTTCGGCCTGCTTTCGGTCTTTGTCTGCTTTGCCATTGGTTACGACCTCGGCAAGCAACTCAAGCAGGAAGCCATCGTGAGCGCCACGATGGCCACGGTGGTGTTTCTGATGATCCAACTCAAGCTCGGGGAGACGCCCGAGGACATCGCGTTCTCGATGGACAGCCTGGGCTCGAAAGGCCTGTTCACCGCGGTGGTTATCGCACTGGTCTCGGTTCGCGTTCAGAAGTTCTTCACGGATCGAAATATCGTCATCAAACTGCCGGCCAACGTCCCGGCGGTTGTCTATGAATCCTTCCTCTCGCTCAGCCCGCTGTGTTTCCTCGTGCTGGTTTTCTGGCTCATCCGGTTCGTCTTGGGGGTGGACATTGACCACCTCGTGCAGACCGCTTTCAAGCCACTGGTGTTTGCCTTGAACACCCTTCCCGGCATCCTCTCTTACGCCTTCTTGGTCACGTTGCTGTGGTCGGTCGGCATCAACGGCGACAATGCCATGGATGCAATCGTGGCGCCGATCTTCCTCCAATACTTGACGGCGAATGTTGAAGCGATGACGGCGGGGCAACCCTTGCCTTATGTCACGGCTTACGGCTTCTTCACGGCCTTCGTGAACGTGGGCGGCACCGGCGCGACGATTGCCCTGGCCCTCGTCATGTGGAATTCCCGCGAACCGGGCTATCGGAAGGTCAGCCGCCTGTCGCTGCCGACACAAATCTTCCAGATCAACGAACCCATCTTCTTCGGCTTCCCCATCGTGCTGAACCCCGTCTTCATGCTCCCGTACGTCCTCAACGCGTTGATCCTGACGGCCAGCACGTATTTGCTCATGCAGTGGGGCTTGATCCACAAGCCCTTTGTGAACGTGCCTTGGACGACGCCGCCGATCATTGGCCACTACCTGGTGTCCGGGGGCGATTGGCGGGCGGCCGTCTGGGGGGCAATCTCGATTGTGATCGCGATGTTGGTTTACTATCCGTTTGCCAAAGCAGCCGAACGGCAGCGCCTGAAAAGCGAAGCCGCCCGCATCGCGTCACAATGACTGCGACCCGAACCCGGTCGGTCATCCGGCCGGTTTCTCAAACGCGGTCACGGGTCCGCTCGAACCCTCTTGCGCCTGCCGCCGGTATCGTCCGGGAGTGACACCCACTTTCAACCGGAAAATCGAGTTGAAGTACTCCGGATGCTTGAACCCGGCGCGCTCGGCGACGAGCGCGAGGGGAAGGTCCGTCTCCGTGAGCAGTTGGCGGGCGCGGGCCAGTTGCACCCGCAGAATTTCCGCCTTTGGCGACCGCCCCACGAGTCCGGCGAACCGTCGTTCCAGCACCGTGCGCGACATGGCCGCCACGCGCACCAGGTCCGGCACTTGGATGCCCTCGCAGGCGTGCTCGCGGATGTGGCGGAGCACCGAGGCGACGGCGCGGTCCGGAATGGCGAGCACGTCGGTCGAACGTCGCGTGGCGACTCCCAGCGGCGGCACATACCGCGGTGCTTCGGGCGGTTTTTGTCCCCGCATCATCCGATCCAGCAGCGCGGCGGCCTCGTAGCCGATGCGCAGAGTGTTGGGCACCACGCTGGTCAGCGGCGGGTCGGAGAGCTCGCACAACACCTCGTCGTTGTCCACGCCGACCACGGCGACCTCATCCGGCACCAACAGGCCAAGCTGGCGGCAGGCTTTCATGACTTGCTGACCGCGGATGTCATTGCATGCCATGATGCCGACCGGCTTGGGGAGTCTGGCCAGCCAGCGCGCCAGATCCGCTTCGTAGAGCAGACCGCGCTTTTCGAGTTCGATGGTGTCGGCGGCACGCACGGGCTGGGGCGGGCGGTAGATATGGCAGTCACCCCCGATCTGGGCAACGCGTTCGGCAAACCAGCGCGAACGCTTGTCCGAGTAATTAGCGCCCACGAATCCACAGAACGCGTGGTGTCGGAAGCCGCGCTCCTGCAAATGCTCGGCGGCGAGCGCCGCAACGGCTTGATCGTCCGTGTCAATCAGCGGCAGACCGAGGTCCGGCACCGAGCCGCGCACGTCCACCGCCGGCACCTTTAATCGGCACACCGCGTCGGCCAAAGCAGACGTCTCGACGCGTGCGATGAGTCCGTCTCCTTCCCAATGCTCCAGCCAGGCCGGCGACAACGTCCAACTCCATTCCTCAAACGAGATCGCCCAGTTCTGATGCTCGCGCACATACTTGGAGATGCCGCGCAGCAAACCGCGACCGTAAGCGCGTGACGACTCGATCAAGAGCGCCACGCGGCGGCGTTGGGGCTTGCGTGGTGAGGAACGCGGCATGCAGGCAATCGGGCTAAACGGGTTGGCGGGGTATGCCGCGGAAAAACCTCAATTCCTCCCGGCGGCACCAAGACTCCGCAGCGGCGTTCTCCGTAAAGAGGCCGCGTTCGCCGGTTTTGGAATTGATGGTATTGCCGACCACGGGCCGCAATGTTTGCCGCTTGCGGGAAAACCTCAACAAAAAAGCGGAAACCCTCAATGACGGATCGTGCGGAATCTGGTAGTGACGTGGCATGTCCGGCCTTCCACGACGCAGCAGGCACGCCCCACTTGGGGACTGCGAGCGACCTCGCTTCCCGAAGCGTGGCCGGCACCAGGCGTCCAGATGCGGACTCGCGCCTCCCCGCAAAACTGTGTTGCAGGTGCAACAGAGTTTTGCAGGATTCAACTCTCGGGCCATGCTTGCCCGGCTGACACCATGATCGCGACCTGCCATGCCTATACAATCTGATCCCTCCTTGCGCAGTTCCAACCGTTGCGGTTGCTCGTCTCCATCCCTGACCCGCCGCGATTTCATCCGCTGGACCAGCCTGGCCGCCGGCGCCGCGATGGTGCGCTGGCCGTCCATTGCCGGGCCGTTCAATGCCGAGGAGTTCGAGAAGATGATCCCGGCCGACAAGAAACTCGATCCGGCGTGGGTGAAGTCGCTGTTCGAGCGCGGCGAACCGACGGTCTATCGTGGCGCGGAGCTGGAAAAGATCGGCATGCCCATCGGTGGAATCTGCGCGGGGCAGCTCTACCTGGGGGGCGATGGCCGGCTGTGGCATTGGGATATCTTCAACCTGCCGCAGGCGTCGAACTTCACCAACGGCGGCGGGCCGAACTACGCGCACCCGCCCAAGCCGGCGTCACCGATTGAACAAGGCTTCGCGCTCAAACTGACCGCGGGCGGCAAGACAGAGGTCCGCGTGCTTGACAGCCGGGGCTTCGATCCCCAGCACACGGAGTTTCGCGGGCAATACCCGATGGCGCTTGTGGATTACTGCGATCCAGCATTGCCCGTGACGGTTTCGCTGGAAGCGTTCTCGCCGTTCATCCCGCTCAACGTGGCCGACTCGTCGCTGCCGGCGACGGTGATGCGGTTCACGGTCAAGAACACGAGCAAATCGTCGGTGGAAGTGGAACTCGCCGGCTGGATCGAGAACGCGGTCTGCTTGGGAAGCGGGCGGCGTGGTCTGGGCCAGCGGCGGAATCAGGTCCTGCGAGAGGGCGCTCTGACGCTGGTTCACAGCACCGCAGAGCAATTGCCGGCGAAAAAACGGCCCACGCCGCGCGCCGAGATCGTGTTCGAGACATTTGAAGCCGGCTACGGCAAGTGGAAGGTGGAGGGCGATGCCTTCGGAACCGAGCCCGCAAAAGGAACGCTGCCCTCGCAGCAGACTGTCAGCGGCTTTCTGGGCAAGGGGTTGGTGAACACGTTCCTGAAAGGCGATACGACCAAAGGCCGGCTGACTTCGCCGTCGTTCAAAGTCGAGCGCAAGTTCATCGCATTTCTGATCGGTGGCGGCGGGCACGCGAATCGCACCTGTGTGAATCTGTTGCTCGACGGCCGAGTCGTTCGCACAGCGACCGGTCGCGATGCCGAACACCTGGAGTGGCAGGAGTGGGATGTGAGCGAGTTCGAGGGGCGCCCCGCGCGACTGGAAATTATGGACCAGGCCACCGAGGCGTGGGGGCACATCAACGTGGACCAAATCGTGTTCACGGATGAACCGCCATCCTCCCGAACGCCGTTGGAAAGGCAGGAAGACTTCGGTTCGCTGGGGTTGGCGGTGCTTGGAGGCAAGTCCGGATCATTTGCCCGGGCACACATTGCGGTCGAGCCGGCGGAAGCGTTGTTTGCGGACGGCTCGGACAAAGTGGAAGCGGATGTTATCTCGCCGTTCGGCCGCAAGCTGGTCGGTGCTGTGGGCCGGAAGTTCAAGCTCGCTCCCGGTGCGCAAGGCGAGGCGACGTTCGTGGTGGCTTGGTATTTCCCGGGTTTGCTACGGCGCACGCTCGGACCGCTTCAGGATGTCGAGAAGCTGCAGCGCTCCTATGTCAAACGGTTCAAGTCCGCCGCCGACGTGGCGCGTTACGTGGCGCGCGAGTTCGACTGGTTGGCTGGTCAAACGCGGCTGTGGAATCAGACTTGGTACGACTCGACGCTGCCCTACTGGTTTCTGGACCGCACCTTCGCGCCGATTTGCACGCTGGCGACTAGCACCTGCTACCAGTTCGACACGGGCCGCTTCTACGCCTTCGAAGGTGTCTATTGTTGCCAGGGCACGTGCCAGCACGTCTGGAATTATGCGCAGTCGGTCGCCCGCATCTTCCCCGAATTGGAGCGCGATCTCCGTGAGCGAACGGACTTCGGCACGGCCTGGCACGAAAACGGTGCCACCGACTACCGCGGCGAATGCGCCACGCACGTCGCGCATGATGGCCAGTGCGGCGTGATCCTCCGCGCCTGGCGCGAGCACCAGATGGCGCCGGACGACCGGTATCTGCGCACAACTTGGCCGCGCATCCGCAAGTCCGTCGAATACATGATCGGGCTCGACGGGGATGAGAACGGCATTTTGGAGGGCGAGCAATACAACACGCTCGACGCCGCATGGTTTGGGCCGATGGCGTGGATCAGTTCGTTCTATGTGGCGGCGTTGCGGGCTGGCGAGGCGATGGCGATGGAGATGGGCGACCAGGCGTTTGCCGAGCGTTGCCGGCGCATTGCCGAACGCGGTTCGGAGCGGATCGTGAAGGACCTCTACAATGGCGAGTTCTTCATCCACAAACCCGATCCGAAGCATCCCCAGGCGACGAACACCAACGACGGTTGCCACATTGACCAGTTGATGGGCCAAGCGTGGGCGATGCAAGTGGGCTTGCCCCGCGTGGTGGCGGAGAAGGAATCGCGCGCGGCGCTGGACGCGATCTGGAAATACAACTTCACGCCGGACGTCGGCCCGTTCCGCGAGTATTCATCCATCAAGGGCGGACGCTGGTATGCGATGGCCGGCGAAGGTGGTGTGGTGATGACGACGTTTCCGCGCGGCGGTGCGGACAAGGCGACGGGGCAGGGCGGCTTTGCGCATTACTTCAACGAGGTGTGGACCGGGCAGGAGCATCAACTGGCCGCCCACATGATTTGGGAAGGTATGGTTGAGCAGGCGTTCGTGATCACGCGCATGCTGCACGATCGCCATCACGCCGCGCGGCGGAATCCGTACAACGAGATCGAGTGTTCGGACCACTACACGCGCGCCATGTCGAGCCACGGGACGTTCCTTGCGGCCTGCGGCTACGAATACAACGGACCGAAAGGTCACCTGGGATTTGCTCCGCGTCTGACGCCCGAACGGTTCATGGGGCCGTTTACCGCGGCGGAGGGCTGGGGCAGTTTCAGCCAGACGCGCGACGGGGCAAAGCAGACCGAGAGGATCGCAGTCCGCTATGGTCGGCTCCGGGTCAAGACGCTCACGTTTGCGGTGGCGGAAGGTCGGACGCCCCTTGGCGCGACGGTGCGCTTGGGCAATCAAACCATGAAGGCTTCGCTTCAAACGACGGGCGCACGCGTGCTCTTGACGCTCGCGCAGGAGGCGACCATCAAGAGTGGCGAAACTCTTGAAGTGACATTGGCCTGAGTTCGGCGAAGATTGTCCCCACAACCACCGCCATGAACGCTGAACTGAACCCATCCCGTAGGACAGGCTTCCAGCCTGTCTCAAACTCAAGCGACACGCCTCGCTTGCGGAAGGCGATCGGGCGGGCTGGGATGTTGCCAAGAGGTTTTCGATTGGGACGAATATGGAGACAGGCTGGAAGCCTGTCCTACGGGGAGGCCTGCTCGCTGGAGAAACGTCTCATCGCGGTCGTTGCTTCGCTTGCGACTTTTTGTTGCTGCAACGCTGCGGAGACAGCGAAGCCGCTGACCTACGTTGAGGTTCTTCATCATTTGACCGACCTCGACCGGCTCACGGTGCTGCAAACCGGTTGCCGGGGCGGGCTGTTTTCGAGCTGGGACCGCCGGTCCAAGACGCAGTGGGGTGCGAACGGTGATGCGGGCCAGTACTTGCGTGTCGAGCCGAACGGCGAGGCCGTGATGATGGATTTGGACGGCCCGGGTGTCGTCTATCGCATCTGGTCGGCGAACCCGATGGGCAAGCTCCGCATCTACCTCGACGGCGCGCAAACGCCCAGCTTCGAATGGAACTTCCCCGACCTCTTCGACGGCAAGCTCGCGCCATTCATCCAACCGCTGGTGTATCGGCGCGACAGCCCACAGTCCGCGTCCGATTGCTACGTGCCCATTCCGTTCGCCAAGCACATCAAGATCACCGCCGACAAGGCGCACGGCGAATACTACCACTTCAACTACGTCACCTATCCGAAGGACCAACCGGTCGCGAGCTTCCATCTCCCGCTGAGTGCTGAGGAAGAAACTGCGTTGCGTGCGGTGGCGGAGGCGTGGTCCAAGCCCGGCCTAGATCCCAAGCCCAAGCTGCCCGGCCAGAAGACGGTTGCCAAGACCTTCACGCTCGCACCCGGCCAAGCAGTCGAGGTCTTCTCGGCGGACGAAACCGGCGTCATCCGCGCGATCCGCGCGCGGGTCAAATCGGACCAACGCTATGCCTGGCGCAAGCTGGTGCTGCGCGGCGTTTGGGACGGCGCGACATGGCCGCAGATCGAAACACCGCTCGGGCCGTTCTTTGGTTTCGACTGGGACACCGCCGATTACGGCTCCGTCCCGGTCGGTTGCCGGAATGGCCAGGCTTACCAATACTTCCCCATGCCGTTCCGCAAGTCGGCGAGTCTTTCAATCCAGAGCTTCTTGGAGAAACCGGCCACAGTGGAATTCGAGATCGAGTGGGCGCCGCGGGCGACCTTGCCGGCGGACTCGGTCTATTTCTACGCGCGCTGGCGGCACGAGCCGGACATCACGCGATTTGACTACCCGTTCTTGGAAACCGCCGGACGCGGGCATTTCGTGGGCGTCTCGATGCCGATTGACCACCCGCTCGATGGCTGGTGGGGCGAGGGTGATGAAATGGTGTGGGTGGACGACGACGATTGGCCGCCTTACATCGGCACCGGCTCGGAGGATTACTTCGGCGATGCCTGGGGCATTCGCTATCTTTCCGGACCGAGCTTCGGCGCGTCCGCCGCCACCGGTCGTCGCACGTGCAACTACCGCTGGCATTTCACGGACGTGATCCCCTTCACGAAGCGCATGCGGATGACCATCGAGAACTACGGCCCGAACGGCGTCGGGCCGGTCGGCCAATACGACTACACCTCGACGGCGTTCTGGTATCAAGCCGAGCCCACGCCGCCGTTCGAGGCGTTGCGCGGCGTCAAGTTCACCGGGGGAAGCGATCGCGATCTTCCGCCGACGACGAAGGAATACGCGGGGAACGTCTTTCCGGAAATCACGGCTGAAAATCTCCGCACGTATGGACTGGCGCTGACGTTTGCTCAGCAAGCGGAAGTGCTGCTGGCCGACGCAATCAAGGCGGGCAAAGCCAGAATCGTTACGGATGCATCACGGTCCTACGAGTTCGACCGCGAGCGGGCGGTGGCCTTCGACAAAGTGGCGGCGGGCCAGGAGTTGGCCACATTCCAAGTCAAAGTTGACGCGGACGGCGTTTACCATCCGAACCTCCACACCGCGCCGGAGGCGGGCATCGCGGAACTGGCCATCAAGGTTGGTGGCAAGACGCTGTCGCGTTTGGCGAAACCCAGCGCGAGTGAGTCGCAGCTACAGGGAGTCTTCCTGACGAAGGGCGAGCACACGATGACGCTGATCGCGACCAGCGCCGGCGAAGCAATCTTCGATTGTCTGCAACTCAAGCCTGCCAGCCGTTTCACGGACGCCATCGAAGCGGAGGAATTGACCGTCGTCCGTGCTACGGGTGGTGCGGCATCTCCGCATGCGAGCGAGCCGCTGGATGGGGTAAGCGCAGGCCGCGTGCTGGAGTTCCGCGGAGACAAAGCAGGTCAGGGTTTCGCTTTCAATCTCGGCAAGCGCCCATCATTGCCTTACGTGCTGGGCGTGCGTCCGATGGTCGGGCCGAATGCGGCGATCGTTCAGGCGTTCGTCGGCGAGAAACCCATCGGGCCGCAGTTCGATCTGTATGCGCCCGAACGTAAGCTCGGGCCTTCCATTTTGCCGCTCGGACCGGTTCCGGCGGATGCCAGGGAAGTTGAGTTGCGCGTCGTCGGTCGCAACGCGCAAGCGCAGGGTTGGGAAGCGGCGCTGGATTACATCCGCTGGGAGCCGGGCATCCTCGGGCCGGGCACGGCGGACGGGATTTGGGCGCAGGTCATCGGCAAACACGATTGCGATTACCGCGGACAGGACCTGGGCGGCGACTATTCCGGCGGCCACCATTTCTGGGTGCAGCCCTGCGACTTGAATGGCTGGGTGGACGTCCGCCTCGAAATTCCGCGTGCCGGCAGCTACGAGTTCATCGCCAAGTTCACCAAGTCCTGGGATTACGCCCGCGTCCAGACGTTTCTGGACGGCAAACCGCTGGGGCCGGAGGTGGATACCTACGCGCCCTCCGTGGTGCCGGGCGGGCCGACCGCGCTGGGCAAAGTGGACCTGTCTGCCGGGCAGCACGTCTTGCGCTTTCAGGCCGTCGGCAAGAACGATCAGTCAAAGGGCTATCTGATGGGTATTGATCACGTGATCGTGAAGTGAACGGGCGCTGAGTTGGAACGAACGCAGAAGAAAGTGAAGAACATGAAACGAACGAGAAACTTGGCTGTTTTGGCAAACGGGAAACTCGCCGGACTGCGAAGCGCGATGGTGGTTCTTGTCGCCGCGATGCTTCTGGGCAAAGCCGCATCGGCTTGGGCTGGCACGCCGCTGATGGGCGAACTGGCCAAGCCACAGGAAGGCCGGTCCATGCGCGCCACTTCGACCATGCGCGTGGGCGAAGTGCGCCGCGGAACGACCGAGAAGAAGATCAATCCCAAGGCCGACCCGCGGGGCGACCTCGACGAGCAGAGCAACTACGACAACTTCACCGTGCCGCCGGGCGAGACGCACGTGTTGATGGACGAGAAAGGCCCGGGCGTCATCACGCACATGTGGATCACATTCCTCGGGCCCGAGCCGCAGGGTTGGGCGAAGAAGGGGGCGGCGAATCACCAGGAGATGCTGTTGCGCATTTATTGGGACGGCGACGAGCGGCCGGCGGTCGAAGCGCCCGTGGGCGATTTCTTCGCGAACTGCTTCGGCATGCGCAGTTCCGTGACGAGCCTGCCGGTGATCGTCGAGGACGCCGACTCCTACAACTGTTATTGGCACATGCCGTTCCGGAAGTCGGCGCGTGTCGAGATCGTCAATCAGAGCGAGAAGCAAATCAGCCTGCTCTACTACAACATTGATTGGATCAAGAAGGACAAGCTGGCGAAGGACACGCCTTACTTCTACGCGCAATATCGCCAGGAATATCCGGCGCAGCACGGCAAGGATTACGTCGTGCTGGAGACGACCGGGAAGGGGCATTTTGTCGGCACGGTGCTGGCGGTGCGCACGCGCAGTCCATCGTGGTTCGGTGAAGGCGACGAGAAGATATACATCGATGGCGAGGCCAAGGCTTCGATCTGGGGCACGGGCACGGAAGACTACTTCCTGTCGGCTTGGGGACTGCAAACCACGAGCACGCCTTACTTCGGCGTGCCGTATTTCGATCAGTGGGGAATCGTGGGCGGTCACACCAGCGCGTATCGCTGGCACATCAACGACCCAATCGTTTTCAATAAGGGCATCAAGGTGACGTTCGAGCACTTCGGCTGGATCGCGCCGGACGAGAACCCGAACTACAAGGCCACGAGCTGGAACGAACGCGAGGACGATTACGCAAGCGTGGCATTCTGGTATCAAACCGGGAAGCCGACCTTCGCCGCCCGCGCGCCGCACGCTCGCGAACGCGCCTTGCCGAACATCGAGCGCACAGTAATCTACGCGCGCGACTTCAAGGACGCCAAGTATCACGGCGAAGGCGAGGCCGTGGCGCAGGCGTTGGACGTCTACTTGGGTGGCGAGCAACTCCTCTACAAAGCGACAAAGGCTGAAGGTGCGTGGCTGGAGATTCCGTTCGAGGTGAAACAGAAGGAGCCGCTGCGGCTGCTGCTCAACATGACCAAGGCGGAAGACTTCGGGCGCTACCAAGCTTACCTTGACGGCGCCAAGGTCGGTGGCGTAATGGATTTCTTCAACGCGAAGATTGTGAACGAAGAATTCCATCTGCTTGACTTCTGGCCGGAGCCGGGCGCGCATACGCTGCGGCTGGAATGCGTGGGCAAAAATCCGCAATCCGAAGGCTACTATTGCGGCATCGAATCGGTGCGCCTGCGTGAGCGCCGCCCGCGGGTGACCGCGATGGGCCACGACAAAGACAAAGACTGGAAAAAGGAGCCGAAGCTCTACCGCTGAATGCGACCACTCCCACCCCCATGAAACACCTGACACAACCCAACTCCTCGTTGGCGACGATCGTTCGCCACTCGTTCACGATGGTCCTCGGGACGACCCTGCTGTCCCTCACGATTCCGCCAGCCGTAGCCGCGGAATCCGCCGTCATCAGCACTTCCTCGTTGATTGGCGAGATGACCGACCTGGCCAGCATGGCGGAATTCCCCAAGCCCGCCTACACCTGCAAGCAGTTCTCCTCGTATGACCAGAAATCCAAGTCGCCTGCCAACCCGACGGAGGCCGACTGGTTCGCGAATGGCGACCGCGGCCAATACCTCCGCGTGGAGGAACGCGCCGGGCGCAAGGAATGGGTGATGATGGATGCCGCCGGCCCGGGCGCAGTGGTGCGCATTTGGTCCGCGAATCCCGAGGGCAACATCCGCATCTACCTGGACGGCGCGGAGACGCCGGTAATCGAGACGCCGATGACCGACCTGCTCGGCGGGAAGTTCGCGGGTCTGCCCAAGCCGATCAGCGGCGAATACAGCAAGGGTTGGAATCTCTATTTCCCGATCCCTTACGCCAGGAACTGCAAGATCACGAGCGACAAGGGCGATTTCTATTACCACGTGAACTACCGCACCTACGAGACCGGCACGAAGGTGGAGACGTTCAAGGCGGAGCAAATCAAAACACTGGCCGGCCAGATCGAGAAGCTCCGGGTCCGGCTCGAGAAGCCGCGCGGCTCCGTGAGCGAATTCGGCGGGCGGGTCGAGGAGTTCAACCTGACGCTGCCGGCGGGCGAGAGCTTCAGCCAGGACTTTGATGGACCGCTAGCGTTCGCGCGTTCCGTCCTGCGCGTCACGGCGGCGAATCGCGAAGCCGCGCTCCGCGGAGTCGTCGTCAAGGTCAGCTTTGATGGCGAGAAGTGTGTCGAAGCGCCGCTGGGCGATGTCTTCGGCAGTGGCCCAGGTCACAACGTCTTTGCCACGCTGCCGGTTGGCATGACGCCGGAGAACGAGATGTATTGCCATTGGTTCATGCCGTTCCGCAGTTCCGCCACCATCGAACTGGTGAACCACTCACGGCAAGACGTGACCATCGAGGGCGAGATCGCCCTTAAGGAATACGACTGGACGGAGCGTTCGATGCACTTTCACGCCAAGTGGCGCGTGCAATGGGACGTTCCCACGCGACCGATGATTGACTGGAACTACCTGACGGCGCGGGGCCGGGGAGTGTTCGCGGGCGTGGCGTTCACCATTGATAATCCGGTGAAAGATTGGTGGGGCGAGGGCGACGAGAAGATTTACGTGGACGGCGAGAAGTTCCCCAGCCACTTCGGCACGGGCACGGAGGATTACTACGGCTACGCTTGGTGCTGGCCGGGCTTGTTCACGCACGCCTACCATTCACAGCCGCGCTGCGACGGCCCGGGCAACTACGGCCGCACGAGTGTGAATCGCTTTCACATCATTGACCGCATTCCATTCACGAAGGACTTCAAGTTCGACATGGAATTGTGGCACTGGCACCAGACGTGCAAAGTAAACATGGGCGTGACAGCCTATTGGTATGCGCGCCCCGGCGCGACCGACACCTTCCCGCCGATCCAGGCAAAGGACGCTGTGGTGCGCCCGATGGTCGCCTACACGCCGCCGCGCGTGGCCGGCGCGCTGGAGGGGGAAGACATGAGCATCGTAAAGGTCACCGGCACGGCCGATCCGCAGGACTGGGGCGGGCTGAGCAACGAGCGTCATCTCTGGTGGCACGCGGGCATGAAGCCCGGCGACGTGTTGACGGTGGCCTTCCCCGCGCCGAAGGCCGGCAAGTATCGTGTGTTCGGCCACTTCCTCCAGGCGCGCGATTACGGCATCCACCAACTCGCGATCAACGGTCAGCCCACCGGTGCGCCGATGGACTTCTACAACGCCGAAGTCCGGCCGACGAAGGAAGTGCTGCTCGGCGAGTTCGAGTTGAAAGCCGGGGACAACGAATTCTCCGCCACCATCGTGGGCGCAAACGAGAAGGCCGTGAAGTCTTACATGTTCGGGCTCGACTACCTGCTGCTCAAGCCGGTGGAGTGACCGTTGACCTTCAACCGCAGAGGCGCGACGCCCGCAGAGAAGAAAGGGAACGGAACCTTTGCGTCTGTCGCGGCTCGGCGGTTGGCTGGCTGTCGCTTCGGTTTCGCCTGACCGCTTTGCGTCTCCGCAACTTTGTTGTTCAAATGCGGTGTCTGATATGAACCGACGACAATTCATCTCGACGGCGGGCGCGAGCCTGCTTTGCGCACCACTTGGGTGTGTGCTGTCACCCAAATCCACATCAGGTTCGAGCACCACGTGGCAGCGGCATCGTGCCTCGCGCCTGTTCGATCAAGTGACGGTTCGCGGCGAACGGCTGGTGAATCAGGACGAGGGCGTCGGCCTGTTCGACGGCTTTTGCCAAAGCATCGAAGACTGGAAGCCCGGTGAAGAAAGATCGGTAGGCTGTGCCCAGCCAAAAGCGCGATTTGGGGCGTTGGAGATGTCGCTGAGCCATACGCTCCATCGGTCGCGCGGCGATTCGCAGGAGGACCTGCTGGAGGCGGCGCTGACCTTGCGCAACCGTTCCGACCGAACTTGCGAAGTGCTGGCCGGCTTCCTGACTGGCGCGCGGCCTTGCCGCAACCCTGCGGACCAACACGTGTATGTGCCGATTTCGGCTGCGGGCTTGCGCGATGCCGAGGACGACAAGCGGAAGCGGTTGAAGGATTGCCATCAAACGGTGGGCAGCAACGGATTCCTGTGCCACTATCTCGAACCGCAGGCGAGCGACCCGCGCAACTCGACTACGCGCGCCGCGCTGCTCGCGCCGGTCGTGGACATATTCGCCGATTCCGGCCCCTGCCACGTCGCGCTGTTCTCCAACTCGACCGAGCCCGCTTGCTTCGAGGCGTTGCAGGGGAAATCCTCACGGGCATGGCGTATCGGTCATCGCGTGCGGGTGGAGGCGGGCAAGACCCAAACCCTGCGCGCGTTCCTGCTCATCCACTCCGGTGACGCGACCACGGCTTGGAATGCGTTCCACCGGTTCGGCCACCAGGAGGACTTCCCGGCGCTGGCGTGGCCGCGTGACGTGCGCGTTCACTACTTCGATTTCCTCTCCGCGACCGTGCCCGACGGCAAGCGCGGTGGCGGCTACGATTTGGACCTCCAGCATTTCGGCGAGTTCCACGTAGGCATGGCCACGCAACACGGTTACTACCTAAGCTACGGCGATTTCGTGCATCCCGACCGGAAGGAGTGGCAGGCGATGCCGCGCGACGCCGCCGGCCCGGTGACGATGTCGCTGGCGAAGATCAAGGAACGCGTCGAGGCCACGCGCCGCGCCGGCGTGCGCCCGGCGATCTACATGCATTACACGATCCTCGACGAAGGCTCGCCGCTGTTCGAGGGGATGCGTGATTCCATCCTGGTGGATGCCGCGGGCAAGCCGACGCTGTTTGGCTGGGAAGGGCCGGATGTGATCAAGACGACCTGGCGCATGTCGCCCGCCTCGCCGCAATGGCGCGAGCACCTCGTCCAACAGGCGCAGTGGATCATGGAGCTGTTCAACCCGGACGCCATCGTGCTCGACGAAACCTTCACCGCTTGGGGCTGGGATCATCACAAGACGCACGGTGGCCGGCTCTCGGCGGGCGGCATTGAGTTGATGCGAAAGCTCCGGACCGTCGTGCGCTCGTTCGGGCCGGATAAGGCGCTGTTCGCCAGCGATTGTTCGATGGGCAACTTCTGCCTGTGGGGTGATGGCGAGGGCGGCGACCATTGCTACGACCGGTTGCTTGGCCACGAACTCTACCGCAAACCGCCGATCCGTTACCTGGCGGCGCTGGGGCAAAAGGCCTGGCTGCCCTGCGCGTGGCAATACAAGTCGCTGTGGCCCGCGCAAGTGGACCTCGCGCGGGAGTGCGGCGCCGCCGTCGGCCTCACCAACGGCTGGGGCGACAACCTGGGGCTGACTCATGTGCCGGAAGATGCCCGCCAGCAAATCCTGCGGGATATCGGGTCGCTGGTGAAACGGTGACTGCGATGAAGCTGGTTTCGCTGACTCGTGCCTTGACCACGGGCCGCGGGTTCTCACACTGGCGGCAGGAATCGTGAATCATGAAGACCACCAAGAGCCAACTTTGCCTTTTTCGCCTGACGCGTATCACGACGAAGTTGCTGCCATTGCTGCTGCTCCTGTCGCTGCCAGCCGCGTCGCGAGCCGATGGTTACACCTACGTAACCAACGGGGGCTCGATTGCCATCACAGGCTACGTCGTAACCGGCGGTGTTGCGACTGTCTTGAACATACCGAGCACGATCAACGGTTTGCCGGTCACCAGCATTGGATACCGCGCGTTTGACTACAACACCGGCGTAACAAACGTCACCATCCCGAACACCGTTACCAATATCGGATACGAAGCTTTCGCCCATTGCTCTGGGCTGACTGAGGTCATCGTTCCTGATAGTGTGACCGGCATCGACGACAGGGCGTTCGCCTTCTGTACCCATTTGGCTGCCGCCACGCTCTCCACCAATGTTGCGAGCATCGGGCATCAAGCATTTGCACGCTGCAGCGACCTGCGGAGTATCACGCTTCCCGAAAGCGTGACGAGGATTGGCACCAACGCATTTGATAGTTGCAGCAGCGTCAACAGCCTAGTGCTGCCTGGCACGCTTACCAACATCCCTTCCTCAGCGTTCTTGTGCTGCGCCAGCCTGGAACACCTGACAATCCCCCAGGGTGTCATTCGTATTCACGCAAGTGCGTTCCGAGGTTGCGCTGGCCTGACCAATCTCTTGATTCCCGATTCTGTCACCGCCATCGGTGATCGCGCGTTCGCTCATTGCACCAGTCTAGCCTCAGTCACTCTTCCTGGCAGTGTCAAAGGCTTTGGTTGGTACGTTTTCGAGTCATGTACGAATCTCAGAAGTGCCACGATGTCTGAGGGCATCACCGATATCGGGGACTACATGTTTAATAAGTGCGCGAACTTGGAGATCGTGAATATCCCCCGCAGCGTTGCAGGCATTGGACGTTATGCATTTTGCGAATGCACGCGCCTGACGGGTGTTACGATTCCCAGCGGTGTTACCGCGATTAAAGACTATACGTTCTCATTCTGTTCGAGCCTCACAAACATCGCGATTCCAGACAGTGTTGGCAGTATTGACTACGCTGCATTCTGGGGGTGCGCTAGTCTCCGCAACGTGTCGCTTCCCGATAGCGTAACAAGCCTCGGGATCTATGCTTTCGAAGATTGCGGAGGTCTGACGAGCATCGCGATCCCCGATAGCGTTACCAACATCGGGACCGCGGCCTTCCAGTCCTGTAATTCGCTTGGAGAGATAAAGGTGGGTTCGCTCAACGCATACTACAGCAGCGCGGAGGGTGTCTTGTTCAACAAGAGCCAGACCGCTCTTCTCGAATATCCGGGGGGTAAAGCGGGGAGTTACGCGATACCCGCCTCCGTTACGAACATCGGGGAGCGCGCGTTTTACGGCTGTTCATTTCTAACCGCTGTCACTGTCCCAAGCAGCGTTACCAAACTCGGTAACTACTCGTTCAATTACTGTAACAGGTTAGCGAGCGTACATTTCCACGGAAATGCCCCCAGCCTTGGTTTGGATCTGTTCGGCTGGGGCAATGCAGCGACAGTTTACTATCTACCAGGTGCCGCGGGTTGGGGGGCGACATTCGGTGGGCGACCAACCGCGCTCTGGCTGCCGGAGATGCAAACCGAGGATGCCAGCTTCGGCGTGCGGACGAATGAGTTCGGGTTCAACATCGCCTGGGCCAGCGGCCAAACCGTCGTGGTGGAGACTTGCACGAACTTGTCCAATCCCATCTGGTCGCCGCTGCAAACCAACACCCTCACCAGCGATTGGCTCTATTTCAGCGATCCGGCCTGGACGAACCAACCCAGCCGCTTCTACCGCCTCCGCTCGCCGTGAGCGGCAAACACAACCCTGACCTTCATGAAAAAACACCTCGTCTTTCCCCCGAACCTCGGCGTAGCGGCGACTCGGAAGAGCGCCGCCATATTCAGGAGCCACATTATTGCGGCGCTCTGCCGAGACGCCGCTACGGTTCGGGGGGGCAATGCGCGAATTGGGATTCGGCGGATTCTCATCCAGCCGGCAGTCTCACTGTTGTTCGCCGCGCTCACCGGTTGCGTGCAGCCGTCGGTGTCGCGGATTCCGGATCCTTACCGGCTGACCGAGCTCAAGAACTTCACAGCGCACCGGGCGTCGTCCAACAACCCGGACTGGGACTCGAACGACGACAGCAAGCGGCCCATTCCCGGCGAAACCACTGTGCTCGCCGACCTGCAAGGCCCGGGCGTGATCAGCCACATCTGGTTGACCATCGCCGACAACGAATACGGCTGGCCCCGGTTGCTGCGGCTGCGCGTCTATTACGACGGCAGCGAGACGCCCAGCGTGGACGCGCCCGTGGGCGACTTCTTCGCGGTCGGGAATGGCGTGGAGGGCGAGGTCGAGTCGCTGATGGTCCGCAACAGCTCCGACGGCCGGGCGCGCAATTGCTACTGGCCGATGCCATTCCGCAAGTCCTGCAAGGTCACGATCACCAACGAGGGCCGGCGGCGCGTGAGCATGCTTTACTACCACGTGGATTGGCAGAAGTTGCCGTCGCTGCCCGCGCATACGCCCTATTTCCATGCGCGTTATCGGCAGGCGTTGCCCGCGCCGGCGGATGGTTCGCATTACGAGTTCCTGAACGTGAAGGGCAGGGGACACTACGTCGGGACGGTCATGTCGGTAGTGCAGGCGGAGGCCGGCTGGTTTGGCGAGGGCGATGATTTCTTCTGGGTGGACGGCCAGAAGCCTGCGATCGAGGGCACCGGGAGCGAGGATTATTTCAACGACGCCTGGGGATTGCACGTGAACGACGGGCCGCATTACGGGGTGACGGTGGCGGAAGGAACGGATCTCGGCTCGCGCATGACGGCGTATCGCTGGCATCTGCACGACCCGATCCCGTTCACGAAGTCGCTCAAGGCCGAGATCGAGCATCGCGGCTGGACCTATGCCGCGGATGGTTCGGTCAAGTCCGCGTTTGGCGAGCGCACCGATCTGATCTCCAGCGTGGCTTTCTGGTATCAGGAAGGCATCGCCCAGGATCAACCGCCCGTGCCCTACGGCTCGGCCCGATTGCCGCACGGCAACGCGCTGCAAATCGAGGTCGAGAAATCGCTGGCCGACTGCAGAGCCGAAGGCGGAAAGGCGTCGCTCAGCCCGGAGCTTTTCTGGTCCAAGGATGTCATTCTGTTTGAGGGCCAGGGCAAGGGAGCAAAGCTTGAAGTGCCGTTCGACGTGCCGGAGGACGGCGACTACGAGGTTTACACGGAGGTGGCGCAAGCTTCCGACTACGGGATTTACACCGTGCTGCTGGATGGCAAGCCACCGCAGGCGCCGCAGCTTGAGCACGAGCCGGGGGCCGACCTTCGCCCGCAACTCCAGTTCGATGGCTACGCTCTGGAGACCTACGTCGGCCTAGCGCATCAAGTCGGCTGGCTGCGGCTCACGAAAGGGCGGCATACGCTCACATACGTTTGCCTGGGCAAGCGTGAAGCTTCGTCCGGCTACAACCTGGGTGTGGACAACATCGTGCTGGCGAAGACGGGCGCCGAAGCCTGGGCAGCGGCGGCGAGGGTGAAGGAACCACGGCTTCCAACCAGTGACGTGGCGGAGTTGGGACGAATCCTGACTTCCGATCCCGATCCCATCATGCGCGGTCTGGCCGCCATCGCCTTGCGCGACAAGGCGCACGCCTCGTTGTCGGCCTTGCCGGCGATTCGGACGGCGCTTAAGGATGGCGAAGTGAGCGTGCGGATGATGGCCGCGAACGCGATCGCCGCGATCGGCAAGGACGCCGTTCTGGCCGTGCCGGACCTGATCGCGGTGGGTTCGGCGAAAGGCGAGCAAGTCCATGTGCTGCGATCAGTGGCGGCGGCGCTGGGAGCGATTGGCAGGCCTGCGGCCACCCCGGCGTTACCTGTGCTGAAGCAACTCTCGGCCATCCCGCGAGTGCAGTGGGCGGCAGAAGCCGCGATTCGGAAGATTGAGTAGTTCCAACACCCCGCCGGGGGAGAATGCCCCGAGGGATTCGCGTCTTGAACCCCTTGAAGCGTAGCGGCGTCCTGCAAAACGCCGCCATCTGTTTCCTCCAAGAGTTTGCGGCACTCTGCCGAGACGCCGCTATGGAGAACGCGATGAGGATTTGCTCCTGGCGGATGGAGCCTTCATCGGTCGCCGCCACGCTTGAGCGGGTCCCAGTACCGCGAGTTGATCAACCCCTTGGGATCTCCGGTACCCGGGTCCACGGGCGGGTTGATGGCGGCGTCCTTGCGGGCCTCGGCGTGACCGTCGGTGAAGACCACGACTCCGCTCTGCCGGTGTCGCAGGTTGTCTATGCCTTCAAAGCCCTGGCTGGCGCTCTTGGTCTTGTCCATGCAGGCGTTGGGCCACCACAAGCTGGAACTCCACAGGCCATCGCCCTTCGGCATCCCGTCGCCGATGATGAGATTGTCCACCGGGCTCTTGACCGAACTGCGTTTGAACCACGGCCGCGAATCGAACGTGATGCCACTGATGGCGACGCTACCCCCCGAATACGGCCACAGGCAGTTAAAGAAGGAGTTGATGCCGTACCCCACCTTGTGGCAGTCAAACGCCCAAGTCCACGTGAGCCCGTTGTCCAAGCGCTTCCCCTTGATGGCCGGACAACAGAACAGATTGGTTTGGTTGCGCGCGTAATTGATGACGGCCGTGCCCCACCAATCCGTGAGGGCCGCGGTGGGATTGTCCGTGCCGTTTTGGTTCCGGTGGGCCGGGAAGACGTCGCGGTTGTCATCGGTGTAAAACTGCACGAACAAGGCGATCTGTTTCAGGTTGTTCATGCAGCCGATGCGATGGGCCTTTTCCTTCGCTCGGGACAGGGCCGGCAACAGCATTCCGGCGAGAATGGCGATGATCGCGATGACCACGAGCAATTCAATGAGCGTGAAGGCCCGGCGGGGGGCTGTTCCCCGCCGGGGCGAACCGTTATGGGCACTTCCGGAGGTGTTCACTTCTTCAGTCGGTAGAACCGCATGCCACTGGACGCATCCACGGTCACTTGATTGTTCACCACGCCGCCCACCACCGCCCAGGAAGTGGCGGGCAGGCTTTCCGTGGATTCCAAGGTAAACCCAGTCGCCGCCGCAGGCCAGGAGAGCGTCAACTGGGTGCCGGCGAGCGTGAAGCTCAACGCGGGCGCTGGGTCGGGGCCCACCATGGCGAGGAAGTGATTCCAGATCGTCGCATCATCCAGCGTGCTGCCGTAGAACGCCACTTCGTCCAAGCCGCCCAGCCAACCCTCGCCGGTGGTCGTGGGGGAGCTGGACCCGATCTGGGTGGTCTTGCCGGAGTTGAAGTTGATGGCTTGGGCGAAGTTGCCGATGGATTTGCCGTCCCAGTACATCGTCACTTTGCCCGCGCCAAAGGCCACTGCGTAGTGATGCCAGCCGCTGGCGCCGGAGATCGTCCGTGTTTGGAAGCGGTCGCCGTTCCAGTTTCCGATCTCGTTCTTCCACCGGCTCATGTGAATGCTCCACACACTGCCCCCATCGCGAGTGGCGAACAGGGTCGGATCGTAGGCCGCTGGCGCGGTCCAATCCGCCCGAACCCAACCTTCGACAGTGCCGTTGCCGCTGGTGAACTCGAAATCGGCAACGGATCCCAGGTCAATGTGCCCGGTGCCGTCGAGGGAGAGCGACTGGTTGGTCACACCGCCCGCGCCAGCCGCAAAAGCCACCACGTTGGCGACCGCGCCCGGATGCGCGCCCTTGGCATCCTGGGCATCGCCGGCATCGAAGGTGTAATAGGAGATGAGGCTGGGCTCGCCGAGTACTGTGGCTTGGTAACGGGCGATGTTGTTGCCCACCTGCACGAGAGCCGGAGCACTGTTCGTGCTGCCGGACGCGTTCGACACCCGGGCGTACCACACCCCGGCGTGCGCCGGCGTCAGGCTGGCGGTTCCGATCGTGGAGTTCGTCGCAAACGGAACGGGGACGTCATTCTGATACCATTGATACGTCAGTTGGGCGCCGCTGGCCGCGACCGACATCTGGAAGGGCTGGCCGGCGAGGAAGACGCCACCGACCGGCTGAGCGGTGATGACTGGCGGGTCGCCCACGAAGTAAGCGTTGTAGTGCGCCAGGATTGAGGTGTCGGGCAGCGCGGCTGAGTAGAAAGCGACTTCGTCCAGCATGCCCGCCCAACCTTCCGCTGTCGTCTCAGCCGCCGAGGAGCCAAGTTGGACGGTCACGAAGTTTTCGCTGGGAGACTGCGTCTGGATTCCGACCGGAGCGCCGTCCCAATAATAGGTGGCGGTGCCGGCATCAAAGACCATGGCCACATGGTGCCAGGCCGTGCCCGCGCCTCCCGCTGGAACGGTGTAGCCGAGACTGTTGATCCCATTCCAGAACGTCAGGTATTTCTTGTCCCCGCTCAGGTGAAGACTCCAACGGGTGGCGCCGTCCCGGTTCGCGAACATGCAGGGGTAATCCGAGCGGCTCGTCCAATCCGCGCGAATCCAGCCCTCCACGGTGCCGGTTCCGGAGGCGAAATCAAAATCACTGACCGCGCCCAGTTTGACGTGCCCCGAGCCATCCAGTAGCAAGCCCTGGCCCGGACCGCCGCCGATACCCGCCGCCCACCCGGCGTTTCCGGCCAACGTGCCGTCATGGGAATCGAAGACATCATTCGGCAGCAATCGGTCAAACGTGTAGTAGGAGATCAGGCTGGTCTCATTGGAGACGGCGGTTTGATAGCGAATCAACGGTGCGGGCAGCGATGACGACACGGCAATGGCGACGGGAGCGCTTGGCACCACCCCGGCGGTATTGGTGACAGTGACCGAGTACGTCCCGGCGTCGCCTGCCGACAAGTTGGGGAAGGTGAGCGTGGGGTCGGTCTTTCCGGCTAACGCAGTGGAGCCTTGGTACCACTGATAGGCAAGGTTCGGGCCGGTCGCTTTCACACTGAGGGTCAGGGCGACGCCCGGCAGGTAAGTCCCGCCCTGGGGTTGTTGGGTGATCACCGGCGGATTACCGGCGAAGAACGCGAGGTAATGCGCCTGGATGGATTCCGGGGCCAAGGCGTCGGCGTAGAAGGCCACTTCGTCCAGTTTCCCCACCCAGCCCTCACCGTTGAACGACGGCGAGGAGGAGCCGAGTTGCGTGGACCGGATGGGGTCGGTGTAGCCGAGGGGCCGCGCGGTCGAGCCAACCCAGGCGCCATCCCAATACACCGTGAAGTTGCCGCCTTCGAACACGACCGCCAAATGATGCCAGGTGGTGGACACGTTGGCGACCGCCAGCGTCGGGAAATACGCCTGTCCATTCCACATGCCAATGCCGCCCTTGTCACCGTTCATGTGGATGCTGTAACGGGTGGCGCCGTCCCGATTCGCAAACAGCGTGGCGTTCACGCCGCCCAAGTTCCCCGCTTGCACCCAAGCCTCGATCGAACCGGTTCCGTCCTCAAAGACAAAGTCGGGCACGAGGCCAAGGTTCACCCGGCCGGTGCCATCCAGGACCAGGGCGCGGCCGACATTTCCGACACCCGCCGCGAAAGCGGTGGTGCCCATGAGCGTGCCGTGGTTGGGGCCCTTGGCGTCCGCGGCGTTGTCCTGCTCGAAGGTGTAGTACGAGATGAGGCTCACCTCGTTCGTGACCGCGATTTGATAATCGGCCAGCAGCGCGCCGGCGGGTCGGGCGCAGAGCAGCGCCGCCGCGCCCAAAGAAGACGCGAGTGCCCGGACAATCTTATGGCCGGGGGTGCAGTGCCGCTGGGGACGTGAGACAAGAACTGAGGATTGCGTTGCTGGGTAGTTCATACTGCCGTTGTTTGTTTCATGGTTGGAAGCCGAACACTGTTCCACGGCTCCACTATCTCAAATCGCGCCACCGCTGTCATTGAGGGTTCGCGTATTTTTGTTTAGGTTTTTCACCGCGAGAGGCGTGCCCAACCTGCTGGCGGTTCGCAGTCCCGGCGATTTGAGAATCACGCCGCGAAACCACAAACCGAGCGAAATCCCTCCAAGAATTCGAAGTGTTCAGGGATTCAATGCAATTCATCCTTGGACGCTTCGAATCCCCGGGAGGGCATCCGAGGTGTGTGGAATGGTGCGTCGGTGAGAATTACGAAAATGGGATGGGGCGCGAATTGCGCCCCATCCCACATCTCCCGCAAGTTCTTTGTCTGTGGGTAGTGGAGTCGCCCTGCCCATGCGGCAGGAATCCCGACCGTGGTGGGGCAACGAGGAGCGAACGGACGTCCGCCCCCACGTGGAGTCCACGGACCGGATCGAGCGGCGTCAGGTTTTCCACGGCGCCCGCTTGGCGCGATCGAGCCAAGTGTTGGCTTCCGCGTCGCCAATGAACTGTTCCTGTTTCGGATCCCACTTCAACCGGCGGTGATTCCAGTAAGCTAGGTTTCCCAAGTGACACACGGTCACCGAGCGGCAGCCGATTTCCACGTCGCAGATCGGGAGCTTCCGGCTGCGGACGCACACAAGCCAGTCCTTCAAGTGGTCGTCGCTCGCGTACAGCTTGACGGGCAGGGCATCAAGAGACTCTTGGCCGATGGATTCGGGCTCCGCTTGAAACCGGCCGCGGTCCACAAAGATGGTCCCGTCGGTCCCGATGAACTTTGCGCCGCCCTTGCTGCTGTCGTGGATCATCTCGACGCCGTTGGCGTAAAGGTAGCGCACGCCGGATTTGGCGTTCGGGTCTTCGGGCGGAATGATCTCGACGGGACCGCTGTCGTCCATGCCCAAACCCCATTGGGCAATGTCGAAATGGTGCGCGCCCCAATCAGTCATCATGCCGCCGGAGTATTCGCGGTAGTTGCGCCAGTTGGGGAAGTGGTCGTGAACGCCGCGCGGGCTGAGCACGGAGTTGTAGGGGCGGACGGGCGCCGGGCCCAGCCAGAAGTCCCAATCGAGTCCTGGTTCCATGGCTTCTTCCGGCAGATCGCACCACTTGCTCGGCGAGCCGACGCCCACGATCACCTGCTTGACCTTGCCGATGCGGCCGTTGCGGACCAAGGAACAGGCCTTGAGGAACTCGCGGGACGAGCGCTGCATGCTGCCGGTCTGGCAGATGCGGTTGTTCTTGCGCACCGCAGTCACCATGGCGCGGGCTTCGGCGATGGTCAGCGAGAGCGGCTTCTCACAATAGATGTCCTTGCCGGCGTTGGCCGCGGCAATCACGTTCAGCGCGTGCCAATGGTCGGGGGTGGCGACGACCACCGCATCAATGTCCGGGCGCGCGATCAACTGGCGGAAGTCGGTGTAGGCGTCGCAACCTTTGAACGAGCCTTTGTCGGTTTGCTTGGCGTAGTAGTCCTCGATCGTCTTCTTGGAATGTTCCCGCCGCGTCGTGTCCACGTCGCACACCGCCACGACCTGGGTTTCCTTGCTGTGGATGAACCCATTGAGCAGCCCGCGGTTTTGTTTGCCCATGCCGATAAATCCGAGCGTGATGCGGTCGTTCGGGCCTTTCGCGGCGGCCCGGACCCGTGCGGGCAGGAGCGTGGGGACGGTGACGGCGAGGGTGGCGGCGGTTTTCAGGAACTGACGGCGGGAGAGATGATTGGTGGTGTTCATGACTTCACTGCCCGGTTCATCCGGACAAGGGGTTCTAGTCCAGCAAGGACCGGCTGGCAAGCTTGTTCTCGGGAGGTGTCGTGTAGTTTTCAAAACCGGAATTTTGTGTGCGATCAAAACCGGACTGG